>USBU01000008.1 GCA_900553005.1 uncultured Eubacteriales bacterium
AGATGTAGCTCCGTCTCGTGGGCTCGGAGATGTGTATAAGAGACAGATTTTATACTGATTATCTGAAAAGCCGTCGCGCGTTGCTTAAAATACCGTATGATTTTGCGGTTGAAAGCTAATCCTAAAAAACGGAAGCAAAAACCCCAAAATATGAGCGGATAACACAAAAAATTCACCCGGATTTAACAATACCGACGGTATTTTACTTGATAATCTCGCCTAAATTATGTTATAATGTCAAACGAGCAGATTTGCGCAAAGAAAAACCCGCTCTCTGCGCGGCAGCCGCCTGCGTTACAAACAGCGCCAGTAACGGAAATCTTTAATCCATAATTCTGCTGCCGAAAATATTTTTTTATCTGCCGCAATAATATCGCAAGATCAAAGGTATTTATAAAGCGGCGCGAATCCGACGCATCTGCAATCCGGCTTTTTAATCCGCTTAAAATTTGCATTGCCGAGCGATTTAAACTGCAAATAAGTTTCCGGACTTAAATCCGCGCCGGATATCCAAATGAGTATTCAAGCCTGTATCCAAGGCCCCTTTGCGCCGGGAAAAGCGCAAAATCGGAGGTAAATTTGAAATCCAGTACAAAAGGTTTAATAACCGTTATAGTCGTTTTATCTCTTTTTACGATAATCGGCCTGATATTTTTCTTCAGAAACGGCACCGAAGAAATCTCTTCAACGGAGCTTAAAAGTTTTATAGACGAAGGCCGCGTTTCCGAGCTAAGCGTTTCAAACGATATTGTATCCGTAAAGCTCAACGACGCCAAAAGCTTTAAATATAAAGCAAATATCCAGCAAAATATAAATAAATGGACAGTCACACTGGAAAACGGCACCACGGAGGAGCTGACCTTTTCGGCTTACGTGACCTACTATAACGATCACAACGGAGAAGCCGCCGACATAAAGCTAAGCTTCAACGACCGCAATGCCGGAAGCATCTGGAGCTATATTTTCCCCATTCTGGGCTTGGTTGTAATCGTAATATTCGCCGTATTCCTTTTCCGCTCTATGGGCGGCGCAAACAGACAGGCAATGAATTTCAGCAAGTCGCGCGCAAACGTTCAGGGCAATATCAAGGTACGGTTCACGGACGTTGCCGGCGCGGAAGAGGAAAAAGAGGAACTGAAAGAAATTGTGGAATTTCTTAAATCTCCTCAAAAGTTTACGGCCGTAGGGGCGCGCATCCCAAGAGGCGTACTGCTGGTCGGCCCGCCAGGAACAGGTAAAACTCTTTTTGCCAAAGCCGTGGCCGGAGAGGCAAACGTACCGTTTTTCTCAATATCCGGCTCTGATTTCGTTGAAATGTACGTAGGCGTAGGCGCCAGCCGCGTCCGCGACCTTTTCGACAATGCCAAAAAGAATATGCCGTGCATTATCTTTATTGACGAAATCGACGCGGTAGGCCGTCAGCGCGGCGCAGGTCTCGGCGGCGGTCACGACGAAAGAGAGCAAACGCTTAATCAGCTGCTTGTGCAAATGGACGGTTTTGCCACCAACGACGGCATTATAGTCATGGCGGCAACCAACCGCGCGGATATTCTGGACCCGGCTCTGCTGCGTCCCGGACGTTTCGACAGACAGATCTACGTAAATATTCCCGACGTCAGGGGCAGAGAGGCAATATTCAAGGTGCACGCGCGCAATAAGCCCATGGCGCCCGAAGTCGATTTTCAGACGCTGGCGCGCATTACCAGCGGCTTCTCCGGCGCGGATATAGCAAACCTTCTAAACGAGGCGGCAATTCTCTGCGCACGCGACAACCGCACGAAAATCACCATGGAAGACCTGTACGAGGGCATCAACAAAGTGGTAATGGGTCCGCAAAAGAAATCCCGACTGGTCACGGAGGTTGACAAGCGCATAACCGCTTATCACGAGGCCGGCCACGCCATCGTAGCAAAGTGCATACCTTACTGCGATCCCGTTCATGAAATCAGCATTATTCCCCGCGGTCAGGCCGCCGGTTATACGATGACTCGCCCGGACAACGACGACGACCATATAACCATAAACAAACTTAAGGGCAATCTTGCCATGACCATGGGCGGCAGAGCGGCAGAAGAAATCGTTATCGAAGATATTTCCGCAGGAGCCGTCGGCGATATCAAGCAGGCTACGAATATCGCGCGCAAAATGGTCATGGAATGGGGTATGTCTAAAGAGCTAGGTCCGGTTTATTACGGCTCCAATCAGGAAGTTTTCCTGGGACGCGACTATCAATCCACGCATACCTATTCGGAAGAGATTGCCGCAAAAATCGATAAAGAAGTCTCCGACCTGTTGGAGGAGGCTCATTCCAAGGCGCTTCAGCTTTTAGGCGACCACCGCTCGGTAATGGACGTAATGGTTCGCGTTCTGCTCGAATGCGAAACGATCTACTCCGAGGAAGTGGAGATGATAATGAAGGGCGCGTCCGCCGACGAGGTAAAACGCGAGCTTCAGGAACGGCTTAGCGCAAAATACGACAAAAAGAAAGGATCGGGTCAGCCCGCGGCTCAGACTCCGCCCGAGGAAAAAATCTACAGCTGAAAAATTTATTCCGGCTTCAAAAAAAAGCAATTTCGGCCAACAACCAAAAATATCATATCGATAAATTTTTTGTAAAGAACAGGAGACGATAATGAAAAAGGCAGTATCCAAAACGTTTATAATCGTGGGCAGCATAGTTGCCGCCCTCGCAATCGCCGTGCTAGTACTGTGTCTTATAAGGGTTAAGCCCATGGCAGTTCTGGACGGCTACGACCGTGTGGAGGTTTACAATTTTTCCTCTACCGACCGGATAGAAATAGACGCTTCCAAGCCTGACTTTAAGGAAAAGCTGGACAAGGGCGTGGACAAAACCTCTTATTCGGTAATGCAGGGCATTCTCGAGGGTAAATTTTCTTCCAAACTGAAATTTAAAACCGAAATCAAGGAAAACGAAAAGGACGAAAGCCGCGTGGAAATCGCCGCCGAGGATATCGCCTCCGTAGCTTCGACCGATACGCTTTACAAGCTTGTTTTCGTCTATTCCCAGCCGAAAACAGTCAAGGTAGAAGGAGAGGACCTAACCTTTGACCGCGCGATAGTTCTTGTAGGCGACTCGCAAAACGAAATAAAAACGTTGGAATTCGTTTTCTATCTGGATGCGCGCGTCGGCAACGAGGCCGAGGACGAATCCTTATCCTCCGAATACTACTCGGTAAGTCCCGTAATCGCAAAAGCGCGCACAACGTCGCTTTATAACGCGATAGGCGAAATCGTTTCCGGCGTCAGAGCTGCCTGAAACTTCATATTGACTTTAACGCAGTAAGGCTTTTTCGGCCTTACTGCGGTTTTTTTGTTTGCAGCGAATTTCCCTGCGGCTTATAAGGCCGCGCTTTTTAAACAGTTTTTTCTGACTTTCCGACGACAGCATCTCGTGTCCCAAATGTACCTTGCGGTTCTTCGGAATATTTGCCGCAAAACCGTCAAGCTTTTCTTCCGTAAGCAATATGGCGATTTCATCGTTGCCGTTAAAGCTAATTCCGTTTTCAAGCTCGACCAGTTCGCGTATATGTAAAAGCAATTCGTCCGCGTATTCGTAATACAGCTTGTCCGCGATAGGCACAAATTCAACCTTATATCTAAATTCAGTTAATTTCAGTTAAGGGAATAATTTATCATGCCTTACTGTCAATATGAACCTGATTATAAAAATTTCGGCTCTATATCTAAAAAGCTTACGGCTTTACAGCCGCAAAGCCGATTTGCCGTCCGACGCCGAAGCAATGGTAATTTGTGGAAAATCTGCAAAAATCCTTAAAAACAGTTATATTACGCAGGAAAAAACCGACTATAATAATATTTATGCCTTGACTTACCGTAAAAGTTTATGCTATAATAAATTATCTTACAATCAAGGAGGTATTTATGAACAAAGGGGAATTTATTAAGGCAATAGCGGCTAAAGCGGAAATCACCGATAAGGACGCGGCAAAGGCTTTCGAGGCGGTTACCGCGGTAATCACCGAAACGCTTAAGAGCGGAGACAAAATTCAGCTTGCGGGCTTCGGCACTTTCGAGATCAAGGAAAAACCCGAGAGAGAGGGCATCAATCCTGCCACCAACGAGAAAATCACCATCAAGGCAAGCAAAGCTCCCTCGCTTAAATTCGGAAAAGCTTATAAAGATCTTTTCAATTAACGACAAACAAAGGCGTATCGATACAAATCGGTACGCCTTTTTCTATATATTACCACAACGCCTTTCTTGCTTGTCCGCATATAATTAAGCGGTCGTTTCCCGCATACGTATGCCGGCCGATTAAAACAAACGCAAACGCTTTTCCTGCTTTTTCGTTTCTCGGTGCGGACCGCGCAACGCAAATAAATTGACATTCGGTTTGTTTTTTGATATACTTTACGCATATATTGGTAATAAGCGCGTCCGGCTAAAAGCAAAAGGACGTTCTATCGTTTAATAACGGTCCACGGCTTTATATTTGTTTAAGCCTGAAATATTACCGGCGGAATTGAATAAATCTAAGTTATATTGTTACTGCAGTACGCTTGCACGACAGACTTGACGTTTTTCCCGAAAAACGCTTTAATCAAATAAATCAAACGCGGAGATTTTAATTATATAAAAAGAAAAACGACTGCCTCGTAAACAGGAGTGACGACAATGATGAAACAGCACTTATTTATAAACAGAAAGCTTAAAGAAAAGCTATCGGAAGCGCTTACCTCCGTATTGCCCATCACGGCCATTGTGCTGATCCTATCCGTCACCTTCGTTCCGCTCGAACCCGGCCCAGTAGTCCTTTTTCTGTTCGGAGCGCTGCTTCTCATTTTCGGCATGTCGCTCTTTACTCTGGGCGTTGATATGTCCATGATGCCTATGGGCGAGGGCATAGGCGTGTCCATGGCAAAATCCAAAAACAAGCTGCTTCCCATGGGGCTCAGTTTTCTTCTCGGCGTACTGATAACCATTGCGGAACCGGATCTTACCGTGCTTGCCAATCAGGTACCGGCCATTGAAAACATGGTAATAATCGTAGCTGTGGCTGTGGGCGTCGGACTATTTCTGGTTTTCGCTTTGCTGAGAACGGCATTTAAAATTCCGCTCTCGTATATACTGATTTTCTTTTACGCGGCCGTGTTCATACTGACCATATTCGCGCCTAATAATTTTATTCCCGTTTCCTTCGATTCGGGCGGCGTTACCACCGGTCCCATAACCGTGCCTTTTATTATGGCGCTGGGCATAGGTCTTGCCTCGGTAAAAAGCGGAAAAGCCTCCCAGGCGGACAGCTTCGGCATGGTGGCAATGTGCAGTATCGGACCGATACTTTCCGTGCTTATTCTGGGCATAATTTATAACCCCGGCGAAATAACTCCGACCGAGGTCGTGATTCCTGAAATAGTGACCGTCAAAGACGCAGCAATCTACTTCCTGCACGCTTTTCCCGATTATTTTAAGGAGGTTGCTTTTGCGCTTGCCCCCATCGCCGCGCTGTTTCTGATCTTCGAGCTGGTTACCAAGCGTTTTAAAAAGCACCAGCTTATCCGCATAATAAGCGGCTTTGTTTATACCTATCTCGGCCTCGTCCTGTTTCTTACGGGCGTCAATATCGGCTTTATGCCCGTCGGCCACCTTTTAGGCACTATGATGGCCGGCAGCGTATATAAATGGCTGCTGATCCCCGTCGGCATGATCGTCGGATATTTTATCGTCGCCGCAGAGCCCGCCGTGCATGTTCTGAAAAAACAGGTGGAGGAAATAAGCAACGGAGCGATTTCCCAGCGATCAATGGGCATTGCCCTATCTGTAGGCGTATGCGTCTCGGTGGGAATAGCCATGCTGCGTATTCTGACGGGCGTATCTATTCTTTGGTTTCTTCTTCCCGGATATGCGGTGGCTTTGGGCATGTCGTTTTTTGTTCCGCAGATATTTACGGGCGTAGCCTTCGACGCAGGCGGAGTAGCCAGCGGACCTATGACGGCCACCTTCCTGCTGCCGCTTGCCATGGGCGCCTGCTCGGCTCTCGGCGGAGATCTTCTGACCGACGCTTTCGGCATTATAGCCATGGTGGCCATGACGCCCCTCGTCACCATTCAGCTTCTTGGTTTTACCAGCGCGCTCAAGAAAAAAATCGCGCACCGGAATTTCGAAAACGCTCTCGGCAAAGCCGAAGACACTATAATATATTTTGACTGAAAGGAGAAAATCGTGGACGAAACTCTATCCCGGACAGCTAAATCCGGAAAACGCGCAAGACGCAACAGCGCTCAAACGGCTCAGGCATCTCCGACTCCCGTCTATATGATTGCAGGCATAGTGGAGCGCGGCAAAGCCGGCGATTTCTTGGAAATGCTGGAAAAAAACGGTCTGTACCTATCGTCGGTGTGCATGGGACAAGGCACCGCGGGTTCGGAGATCATGGACATATTGGGCCTTGAAAATTCGGATAAAGAGATAATCGTAAGCCTAGCGGACCGCGTAAGAGCTAAAAATATGCTGACCGCGCTGAACGACAGGCTGGACAATTTCGGCAGCAAGGGCATTGCCTTTATGCTCAGGCTTAACGCC
Organism: uncultured Eubacteriales bacterium; assembly: GCA_900553005.1. GTDB lineage: Bacteria > Bacillota > Clostridia > Christensenellales > Pumilibacteraceae > UBA10677. The sequence continues at coordinate 6,565 of USBU01000008.1, forward strand.
GCCCCCAATCTTATAATCAAGGCGCTTGAAAATCAACCCGGCAAACCCAACAAGGAGGACAAATCGCAAATGGACGGCGAAAAATATTGTCTTATCGTAATTTCGGTAAACCAAGGCTATACGGACGAGGTCATGTCCGCCGCCAAAAAGGGCGGCGCGCGCGGCGGCACTCTGCTGCGCGCCAGACACGTCTCCGCCCATGAAGCGGACGGAATGCTGGACTTCGGATTTATGCCGGAGCGCGAGATTATTGCCATTATTGCGCCCAAGGACAAACAGCGCGACATCATGGAAGCCATAAACGCCGAGCACGGCGTCAGAAGCGAAAGCGGAGCTGTGATCGTTTCTCTGGCGGTAGAGGATATCGCCAAGCTCAGCTGAGAGAAAATAATCGGACGGACCGGAAAACAAGGTCCGTTTTTCTTTGCAATAAATCCGATATGTGATAAAAATTTCACAAAAAATACAACGTTATTTCGCCCCTAAATTATTGACAAAATACTGCCCGTCCACATATAATATGAAGCGTGCTACATATTTGACGTTTTGCCTAGAGGTGCTTATGGAAGAAAATATCGGACTTATCATAAAGCGTATAAGCGAGTCGGTGGACAAACGCATCAACGCGCGCGCAAAAGCATACGGTCTGACGCTTACGCAGTGCAGGGTGCTTATTTACCTTTACGCCAATTCGGGCGGCAGGGTTACTCAGCGCGATCTGGAGGAATATCTCGGCGCCACCCACGCTACGGTATCGGGCATAATAAGACGCATGCGCTGCCACGGACTGGTCACGGTAACGACGGACTCCAGCGACAGGCGCGCCAAAAACATACGGCTGAAGGACTCGGAAAAATACGACATGATTTCCGCCGCCGATACGGAAAGCAGAGCTTTGACCGATTTTATCACCGACGGATTCACGGACAAAGAAAAAACCGATTTTTTTAACTATTTGCAGCGCGTTTATCATAACGTCTCGCGCGCATAAATAAACGCTTTGAGCTTAGTATTTTTTACAGCATAGAATGCTGAAATATAAGGAGATTTATGTTAAGACTTACATCCGTAACAAAGGACTATAAAGTTGCAGACACGTCCGTGCGCGCGCTTAAGGGCATAAGCTTGTCGTTCAGAAAAAACGAATTTGTTTCCATACTCGGTCCGTCGGGCTGCGGCAAAACGACGCTGTTGAATATCATCGGCGGGCTTGACAAGTATACGTCCGGCGACGTTGCCATAAACGGCGTCAGCACAAAACGATTCAGCGACAGCGACTGGGACGTTTACCGCAATCATCGCATTGGCTTTATTTTTCAAAGCTATAATCTCATCCCGCACCAAACGGTGCTGGGCAACGTGGAGCTTGCCCTTACGATAGCGGGACTCAATAAGGTCGAACGTACCGAGCGCGCAAAAAAAGCGTTGGACCGCGTGGGACTCAGCGGACAGTACAACAAGCGTCCCAACCAGCTTTCGGGCGGACAGTGTCAGCGCGTAGCCATTGCCCGCGCGCTTGTCAACGAGCCGGAAATTCTCTTGGCCGACGAGCCGACGGGCGCGCTGGATACCTCTACGTCAATCCAGATAATGGAGCTTATTAAGGAAATCGCCGAGGAAAAGCTGGTCATCATGGTCACGCACAACCCGGATCTTGCCAAACAGTACTCCACGCGAATCATCAACCTTTTAGACGGCGAGGTGGTAGGCGACAGCATGCCGTATTCCGCCGAGGAGGAGGAAGCCGAGCCGCGCGTCGTATATTCCGGCACAGTAACCGAAGACGGCAAAGCGGAAGCTGAAAATAAGCCGTCCGTAAAAAATAAAAAGCCGCGGGAGCGCGCCAAAATGTCGCTGTTTACGGCCTTCCGGCTCAGCGCTCAGAATCTGCTTACAAAAAAAGCGCGCACAATAATGACAAGCGTTGCCGGCGCAATAGGCATAATCGGCGTTTCGCTGGTGCTGGCTATGTCTTTCGGCGTGCGCACTTACATCAACAACATGCAAAACGACATGCTGTCCGGAAACCCCGTCACCGTCGCGGAGCAGGCCTTTGACATGAACGCGCTGATGCAATCGACGTCAACCTCGGAAAAACACGACATTATTAAGGAGGCCGGCTACGTCAACGTAAATTCGATGATAGAAAATCTCATCGCAAAATCGAAAACAGCGGAAAGCCTGCTTATCAACAACACCATAACTCAGGACTATATCGACTATGTAAAAGCCATTCCTCAAGAGGATGCGGCAGCCGTGTTCCTCGATTACGGACTGGACGTCAGCAACAATATTTATACAGATTTCACCGCAAAAGTCTCCTCCGACGCGGAAGGCAATACCCAGCGTATGTCGCTGTCCGCAATCAGGACAAGATACATCGCCATTCTCAAAAAAACGATGTTCAAGCAATACGCGACTTACGTCACGACTGTCGTAGATAATTTTAAACAATGTCCCGCCGAGGAAAGCTATATCACCGAGCAGTACGACCTGATGAGCGGCCGCATCGCCTCCGGCAAAAACGAGGTTATGGTAGTGCTGGACAAGGATTCGGAGCTAACCGATATCGTACTGGCGCAGCTAGGCTATTATGCGCAGGACGAATTCATGAATCTCATATACCGCGGCGCTAAGGAAACCGATCCAAGCATGGAAAATCTTTACGATCCCGCGCTTGACAAGGACCGCTTTTCCTACGAAGAAATTTTGGGCAAAAGCTTTACCTATTATCCTAACGACGACGTATTCAACGTTTCGGATTCCGGAATCACCTACAATCACCTTGAGGGAGAATGGTCGGACGGACTGGAGCTTACCGTCGTAGGCATACTTCAGCCCAAGGAAACTATTTCCTACGGCTGCATGACCAGCGGCTTTTACTATACTCAGGCTTTGACGGATTATATTATAGAAAAAAATATCGAGTCTAGTCTTGTCAAATATTTCAACGACAATGAAAAAACCAGCATCGTTTCCGGCTGGTATGAAATGGAAATTCCCGGCATGGGCACGCAAAACGTTCCCGTCGGAATCACCTACGACTTTACTTATACTTATCTTAACGGCAGCAACGAGGAGACTACCTATACCGAAAAAGGTTTTGTCGGCACTCCCAACGACATGAACGCAATTATGGGCATATTCAGCGGAAGCGCGGGAGACAGCGGAACGGAATACTACTTTTTGACAAAACAGCAGGCCGGCGGCAACAACGTCGCCAACGGAATTTCGATATATCCGCGCGACTTTAAACATAAGGAAGCGGTGCTTTCCTATCTCGACCACTGGAATGAGGACGTCCCGATCACCGTCGGAGACAAGACCATACAGTACGCCGACAGAGAGGATATTATCTATACGGATAATCTGTCGGTCGTAATCGACATGATCAACCAATTCATCGATATCGTGACGATTGCTCTTGTCGGCTTTACGGCTCTCTCGCTGGTGGTTTCTTCGGTCATGATTGCAATCATTACCTACGTATCCGTTGTAGAGCGCACAAAAGAGATCGGCGTCATTCGCTCGCTGGGCGGTCGCAAAAAGGACGTCAGCCGTTTGTTTACGGCCGAAACGGCCATAATCGGCCTTGCCTCAGGTCTTATCGGTATTCTCGTGACATATCTGCTTACATTGGTCATTAACCTGATAGTAGGCTCGCTTACCATAGTTTCTACAATAGCGATACTTCCGTGGTATGACGCGCTGATCATGATAGCGATAAGCGTCCTTCTGACTCTGCTGTCCGGAGTCTTTCCGGCGCGCGCCGCGGCCAAAAAGGATCCCGTAGTCGCGCTAAGGACTGAATAGGCTAACGACGGCTTCGGATTCATCGGCTCGGCCCATCCGAAGCCGTTGCCGCGTACTTTGCCGCCAAGTTAGGCGCCCGTCCCGGCGCAACAGCTTATTCGTACAGCGGCAAAAAACGCCGCCTCAAAATTCTGTACGACCGAGCTAAAGCCGTCCAAAGAAACCGATACGGACATTCAGACGCTGTCCGCTCTCCGGTTTTATAAGCGGCACGCGTTTACGCCCGCCACTGTCCTTCGATTTCCCCGATATAAGGCCGACGATAAGCGGACGGAGTTTGCCCGAAAAAACGCTTGAAAGCAGTTGAAAAATATTTAGCGTCGCAAAAACCTGCTTTTTCCGCGATTTCCTCAACCGTAAATCCTCCTGTTGTCAAAAGCTGAGCGGCATATCTCATTCTGAGCGAATTTATAAACGCGTGAGGCGACAATCCCGTTTCGGATTTAAAAGCTTTACGGAAGGCGACCTCGCTTAATCCGGATTCCGCTGCCAGCGCGGAAACCGTAAGCTCCGGCCGGCGGTAAAAGCTCACAGCAAAATTATACGCTCTTTCTATCCGCTTAAAACCAAAGCCTTTCAGCTTATCCGCTTCCTTGGTAATCTCGCAGATAATCTCATACAAAACTGCGGTCGCGGCATAAAAAGCCCCGCGTCCGGACGCATATATTTCAAGTAATTTTTCAAATAACCGCTTGAATTTTTGAGGGTTTTCCGGCCTGAAACGCTCTATCTCGCAAAATTCCGTTCCGGCTACGGTAAAATGCGCTACGGCGACCTCGTCGCGTTTGCTTACCCGAACGTAATCCACTCCGTCGGGCACAAAAATAATATCGCCCTTTTCGGCAGTCAGCGCTTTTTCCCCAAATCTAAACACCGTATCCACGGCTTCAAAGCGAAACGACAGCGCGCATACACGGCGCGCGCCGACGCGGGAAACACAGTCCGTTTGCGTAAAGCCAAACGCTTCGATAAAATCCAAGCATAAATTTTCGCAACCGAAAAACATACTTTTTCCTCCGGGTTTAAAGCTCGCTTATCCAATCCGATTATTAGCTTTTTCGGATTTTGCCGCCGCGCCGAGCGCATCAAATATCGTCATCGGCAATTTTTCCATAAAAGCCTTTAAAATTTATCTCCGCTTCAATAGAATAATAATAGCATAATCGATTTCGAAAATCAAACTTTTTTTTACGAAATTCTAGTTAAAATTCCTTGTCGGATGCCTTATACTGTTATAAGGGCAAGCGCCCGAAAAACAAACGGGAGAGTATAAGATGAATAAGGAAATCTACGAATTGTTCGACCGCGAAAGCGACGAACGGATTAAAAACGGAATCGAACGTCACCGCAAGGGTAATTTTACGGTGACGGTAACAGACAAAAACGGCGCGCCCGTAAAAAACGCGCGTCTCAAAATCAAACAGACCGGACACGAATTCAGATTCGGCGCAAATATTTTTATGCTGGACGAATTCGATAATAAGGAATACAACGAAATATATAAGCAAAAATTCCGCGAGCTGTTTAATATGGCCACGCTGCCGTTTTACTGGGACACCCTGGAGCCGGAGGAGGGCAATACGCGCTACGATAAAAATTCGCCTAAAATTTATCGTCGTCCCGCTCCCGGACTGTGCCTTGATTTTTGCGAAAAATACGGTATAGAGCCGCGCGAACACGCTTTGTGCTATTCTAACCTTTTCCCCAAGTGGCTCAAGGGAAAATCTGTTTTCGACTGCAAGCGCGCGCTCGTAAGGCGAATGGCCGAAATTTCAGCCAGATATGCGGATAAAATCCGCACTATTGAAGTCACCAACGAGATGTACTGGGACGAATCCGCTACAGTCCTTTACGACGATCCCGATTACGTGGAATGGTGTTTTAAAACCGCGGAAAAATATTTCCCTGCAAATCAGCTTTGCATAAACGAATGGACGGGGACCATATGGGACAGTCCCGGAAGAACTTCCGACAGATATTATATGCAGATTGAAAACGCTCTGCTGAAGGGCGCGCGCATAGACGCGGTGGGAATGCAGTTTCATATGTTTTTCCGCAGGGAGGAGTACTTCCGCAAAACGCGCAAATGCTACGATCCGCACCGGCTTTTTAAAATTCTGGACCTTTATGCGCGCTTTAATTTGCCGATTCAAATAACCGAAATCACAATACCTTCCTATACGCAGCAGCCGCAGGACGAGGAGCTTCAGGCGATAATGCTGGAAAAACTATATTCGCTGTGGTTTTCCCATCCGGCGGTAGAACAGGTAATATACTGGAATCTGGCAGACGGCTACGCGGCTTCCGCCTCGCCCGGAAATATGGACGAGGGTGAAAATTATTACCGCGGAGGTCTGCTTCGCTTCGACTTAAGCGAAAAGCCGTCCTATAAAACTCTTAAAAAACTCGTTTCCAAAGACTGGAATACAGATCTGACCGCAATTACGGACGAGGCGGGCCAGGCTCAGTTCAGCGCGTTTTACGGCGACTACACTATAAAAGCCGCCGCAAACGGCTGTGAAAAAACTACTGACGAAAAGCTAGGTTCGGATTCTTTACGCAGCGTCGCAATTATTTTATAGCTTACTGCAGACTGAATAAAACTCCGCCGCTCATATAGAAGACGACAAAAACAGCATGAATAAGATATTAAAAAACTCCGCCGCCGGTATCCGGCAGACGGAGTTTTTTCCCAATCCTGACGCTTATCTGTTTTGTATTGCGTCGATAGGACGCTTCTTTGCTATGCGCATTACCGGAATAAAGCTTGCGATAAACGCAACAAGCACGCCCACGCCCAGTATCAGCGCAAACTGTCTCAGCCCGACGTTCAGCAGCGTCAGCGCAAAGCCGTATTCCGAACGAATCACGCCGTTTATGATCGTCGTCGTCACAAACGTCACCACGGACGCCAGCACAAAGTTAATCAATGTAATGATAAGGCTTTCGTTGAAGAATATGCCGAATACGTCGCTGCTTCTTGCTCCCACCGCGCGCAGTATGCCGATTTCGCGCTTTTTATACGAAATCGAAACCGAAATAAAGTTGAACATCATCAACGCGGCAAACACGGCAAAGAATATGCCTACGTACAAAAATACCTGAGCAAGCATTTCAACCATGTCGTTGACCGTATCCAACATAAAGCTAACCTCGTTGGTAAGCGTGTAATACGTATTGCCGTTGTGCGCCGTGTAGTTAAAGCCGACTATTTTCTTGACGGCCGCCGCGTCGTCGTATGGCATTTTGCCGATGGCAAAGCTATAATAGCCCGCTTCATCCGCTTCAAAAAAGTCATAGTTGGCGTCGGATACGAATATCAGACTGGAAGAATTATTGTAATCGATAATGGGATCGCCGTTCTGATTAAAATTACCGGTCGTTTCAGCCGACGGGTAGTAGTAGCCCACAACGGTATATTTTTCACTGCGATACTCTCCCGAAGTATTCGACTGCAAAACAATATCTCCCGTTTCGGCTATATCCGTCGTTACGTTTTCCATGCCGTATATCGTCTTTACGTAAGGCAAAAGCAGTTCATTTCCGCTCGGTCCGCCGAATTCGTTTCTGACAAATCCGGATTTATCGTTATAACGGGAACCGTAAGACAGATAACTTTTATATACTTGTTTACAATTATCTTCGGTAGCTTCGCCGTACTGCTCGGTTACGTAATTTCTGAATGCCTCGGTATTCGGATAGCCGTTTTCATTAACGTACTTTTCCGCAACGTAACCGGAAATCGTGTCAACTACAAAACCTAGCTTTACGTCGTTTTGCAAATAATCCCTCTGATCCTCGGTTAAACCAAAGGTAGTCATGATATAATCAACGGTTTCGGCGCTAAGATTGTTATCATATTTGCTGCTTCCGTCAACGTTGTAGCCTATGGCGACCGGTACGATTATTTCATTTCCGGACAGAGAAGTTTTTTCGCCGTTTGTCCATACTATCGACGATTTATCGTTAAGCTGGCTCAGCTTTGCGATGTAATTATATCCGCGTCCGCTGTTTGCAGACTGTAAGCTAAGATGACCGCTGTAGTTTATATCCTTGCCTATGGTGGGGCCCTTGCTCATCTCCTGGCTGTCTGCCGCTATCAGCAAGGCAACGGTTCCGGGCGCCGTAAAGCACAGCGAATGATAGCTGTATTTTAATTTTGTCTCAAGCTCGCGCGTAACGACCATATCAAGCATATTTGCTTCGACTTTCTGCGCGCCCGGCATATAATCGCCGTAACGCGAATTGTCGAAATTCGTTTCCACAACGCCCGTTATTTTAAACAGCATTCCGTTTCCGCCGGAATTGTTGCCGAAATTTATATACTTGCCGATTACGTCGGCCGGACTCTTGATCTGATCGGCGGCAAGGGTAACTTTTTCATTCGTCAACGGATCGGTATATACTAAGCCGGCATAGGTAAAGTGCTCGTATACATAGCTGGGAATAGCTATTTCTCCCAATACCGTCGGCAGCGCCGAGCCCTGCGTAAGCGTAAGTCCGGTCTGATTGAAAATTTCCTCGGTTACGTCGGTAAAGCCGGATACCTTGCCGGAATAATACGCGTAACCGTTATCGTTTTCAAGCAACGCAGGCTTATTAAGACTTGAAACAAAACTGTAACCGTTCGAGTATCTGCCGCCCGAATAGACGGGGACAACCTTTACTCCCGAATCTGCGTTTATTTTTGCAATATCGTCGTCGTTGAGCTGAGTATCTTCCTTATAAGTATAGTTGCCGCCGGAGCTGCGCAGCTTCTGCTTGACAAACGCGGCTCCCTCCACGCGCGTGTCCATAATCGACTTTTCGTAGGTAGTAACCTTATCGTAAGCGCCCATCGTGTCCGCAAGACCAAACAGCGCGAAGGACACCATGCACAGAAAAATGGTAAACACAAGACGTACAGGCTTCGATTTAAGGCTGCTTGCGCCTATTTTAAGCGAATTTCTGTACGGCAGATGCGATTTTATAAGCTTGCTGTCCTCGGGCTTATACTGTTTAAGCTCGACGTCCTCGGGCTTGGTATCAAGAAATTCGTCCTTTCCGCCTTCCTCGTTGATCTTGACCGCCTTTTTGATTTCGACGTTTTTCTCCTCGTCAACGGAAATCAGGGTGTCTCCTTCCGCCTTGGAGATATAATCGTTAATAAGCTTTAAGTCCTTTTCCGTCAGCTTGTATCCCTTTTTGATATGTATCAGCTTGTCGTCCACAACGCTGACGCCCTCGCTGACGCTTTCGGGCATGACAGAGGTTTTGCTGACGTCGGAAATTACCTTGCCGTCCTTAAGCTCGATTATGCGGTCGGCGTAAAGCTCCGCAAAGTCGCGGTCATGCGAGACTATAAGCACAAGCTTTTCCTTGGACAGCTTTTTCAGCGTATCGAAAACCTGCTTGCCCGTATTGGAGTCAAGCGCGCCGGTAGGCTCGTCCGCCATTATCATTTCCGGCTTTTTTATAAGCGCGCGGGCAATGGCAACCCTTTGCTTCTGTCCGCCGGACAGCTCGTTGGGCTTACGGTTGCCGTAGCCGGTCAGATCCACCTCGTCCAAAATCTCGTTCAAAGCTTCGCTGGTGGCTTTTTGTCCCTGCAGCTCCATAGCAAGCGCTATGTTTGCGCCTACGGTAAACTCCGAAAGAATATTGTATTCCTGGAAAATAAAGCCTATAAAGGTGTTGCGGTAACTGTCGAAATCCGACTGCGTAAAATCCTTGCTGGACTTTCCCTTTATGATAAATTCTCCTTCGTCCGCCTGGTCCAAACCTCCCAAAACGTTCAAAAGGGTAGATTTACCGCTTCCGGATTTACCGAGTATAAATACCATTCCTCGGTCTTCAAACTTAAGACTTACGTCGTCAAGCGCTTTGACCGGTACGCCTTTTTTAGGACGGTAAGTCTTGGATACGTTTTTTATTTCTAACATTGTCGTCCTCCTTTTAAAATTCTTTATATAGATTCTGTCTCTTATACACATCTCCGAGCCCACGAGACGGAG
>USBU01000009.1 GCA_900553005.1 uncultured Eubacteriales bacterium
ATGTAGCTCCGTCTCGTGGGCTCGGAGATGTGTATAAGAGACAGGTCTGAAATCGGAAACCTTTTTGGTATTGACATTTGCCGGAATGTGTTTTACAATAGGTGTACGACGGAACGGAAGGCGTTGATTTTTTCCGTTTCGGCAGATGTCAAAAATATTTCAGAGTTAAGGATTGCAGTGAAAGTGATGAAAGCAGATGGAAAAAAGAGAATTTTACCGGCTTACCCTTTGTTTGTAAAGGATCCCTATTTTTCCATATGGTCTGCGGGCGACGAGCTTAATAAAAGCGATACGTGCTTTTGGCAGGGCGACGAAAAGCCTCTTTACGGTATTGTTGTCGCGGACGGAGTAAAGTATTGTTTTATGGGCGTAAGATCCGACTGCACGGCGATGGAGCAGATTGATTTGTCAGTCAGCGCCTTTTCTACCGCGTATGTTTTTTCGACGGATTCGTTCGATTTGAGGGCGGAGTTTATTTCGCCGCTTCCACTTGACGATATAGAGCTGCTTTCCTGCCCGGTTTGTTACCTTAAGTACACCGTTACGCCAAAAACCGAAATCAAAAAGTTGTCGGTCGCGCTTATGGTGAACGATAAAATCTGTTATAATAAGAAATCCGCGCCGCATATAGATACCGGGATAAGGGGCGACGCGCTTGCGCTTGACGGCTTCGAGTGCGCATACTTCGGCTTGGACAGACAAAATATTCTTTCCTTAAGCGCCGACAACGTATCCGCCGACTGGGGTTATTATTTCGTGGCGGGGCGGGAGTGCTTTTACCACAGCCTTGAGGAAACCGACGCGGTGCTTCTGGGCGGAGAACTGTCCGAAAGCCTGACCGGAACTGACCGCTTTATTACCGCAGTCAACAGTTACGAGGGGTTTGCGGGAGAGGTTCAGGACAAGTTTCTTATAGCGTTTGACGACGTATGTTCTATATTCTATTACGGTCAGCTTTTAAAGGGATATTGGTTCAGGGACGGCAAAACGATAATAAACGCTCTTGAGGAATCGTATTACGGCTTTGATAAGGCCGTTGCCAAATGCGCGGCGTTTGAAAAGGAATTTGCCGAGCGTATGAGTAAATACGGCGGAGAATATCTTAAGCTTTGCTACGCGTCGCTCCGTCAGTCCATTGCCGCGCACAAGGCGGTTGCGGATAAAAAAGGCAGACTGCTGTTTCTGTCAAAGGAATGCTCGTCTGACGGCTGTATCGCCACGGTGGACGTAACATACGCCTCTATGCCGCTGTATCTTCTGTACAATCCCAAGCTTGTGGCGGGCATGATTTATCCGATTTTCGATTTTGCCCGTATGCCGGTTTGGAAGGAGGATTTCGCTCCGCACGACGCGGGCGTTTATCCCTACTGTCAGGGGCAGTATTACGCGGTGACGGCAAAACCGTCCGGAAAGTTCGGCCGGCAGCTTCATTACATAAACGGCGCTGACAACGGCGTGCTTCCGTTCTATTATCAGTATCCGGCGCGCAGCGATATCTATTTGTTTGAAAAGCAGATGCCGGTTGAGGAATGCGCCAATATGCTGATTATCACGGCGCTGGTTTACCGCCAAACCGGAGATAAGCAGCTGGTGACGGAAAATTACGATTTACTTGAAAAATGGGCGGGATATCTTGTCAATAAAGGCTTTATTCCCGAAAATCAGCTTTGCACGGACGATTTTGCGGGACATATGGATAAAAACGTCAATCTTTCGGTCAAGGCGACGGTTGCTCTGTATGCGTTTAAAATTTTAAGCGAAGCCGCCGGAAAGCCCGACACTGCGGCGTTTTACGAAAAGATTGCCGAGGATCGCGCATCCAGACTGCAAAAGCTGTTTCCCAAACATATGCCGCTTTCCTTTGACAGCGGGGAGGATACTTACAGCTTAAAGTACAATCTTGCCGCCGATAAAATGCTCGGCGCCGGGCTGTTTGACCAAAAACTTCTCGAGCGCGAGGTTGATTTGTATATCAGCAAGCTAAACGTCTTCGGCTGTCCGTTGGATAACCGTAAAAGCTTTACTAAATCCGACTGGCTCATGTGGGTTGCCGCTTTGACGGAGGACGGCGAAAAACGCGGAAAGCTAATAAAACCGCTGTCTAAGTTTTTGACTGACAGTCCGGGCAGAATTCCGTATTCCGATTGGTACGATACCGTGACCGGCGAGGTCCCGATGTTCAGAAACCGTACAGTGCAGGGCGGCCTTTACGTGCTTCCCCTGATAGATAAAAAATAAGAGACAAATAATTTGGAGGGCAAAATGAAAAAATTAGCGAAACTGATACTGATACTGGTGTTGGCGCTGACGATGACCGTGACTGCGGCCGCATGCCGCGGGGGGGGGAGCGATCCTAACAATCCCGGCGGCCCAGGCGGCAATACTCCCGGAGGCGGAGATACCGGCATAACCGAGGAGGTCGATACTGCCCGTACTCAGCTGTACGTCAGCAATTTTAACGGCGGTTACGGCGACGAGTGGCTTAAAACCTTAAAGACCAGATTCGAGGAATTTTACAAGGATACGGAATTTGAACCCGGAACCGGCAAAAAGGGCGTTCAGGTCCTGATTGACAACGCAAAATCCGGCGGCGAAGCTTTAAGCTCGTCTATCAGCGGTTCAAGAAACGAGGTATTCTTTTCCGAGACTGTTTATTATTACAGTTACGTAAACAACGGTCTTGTCGCGGATATTACCGACATTGTGGCGGATACCACTTTGGAGGAATACGGCGACGAGGGCACCATTGAAGATAAATTAAACGCTCAGCAAAAGGATTTTTACAGGGTTAAATCAGCGTCCGATACTGAAGGAAAGTATTACGGACTGCCGCATTATTCCGGATTCAGCGGGATAATGTATGACGTTGACCTTTTTGACGCTCAGGGTTTTTATTTCGTTGCGGATCCCGATAAGGACGCGACGGCAAATAAGTTGAATACCTGGTACGACAACGGCAACGGCGGCATAATGATAGGAAAAAACGATACCACGCCCAAAAGCAACGGGCCGGACGGCGAGCCTGGTACGTTTGACGACGGTCTTCCCGCAACATATGACGAATTTTTTATTCTCTGCGATTACATAGAGGGCGGCGGAATGACTCCCGTCATCTGGACGGGGCAGCATCAAAAGGGCTACAATAACTGGCAGCTTCAGGCTCTTGCCACCGATTACGAGGGCCCCGAGCAGATGATGCTCAATTTCAGTTTCGACGGCTATGCCGAAAATCTTGTTCAGTCCATTGACGGCAACGGAAACGTCGTCAAAAAACCCAGAACAAAAATAGACAGCACCAACGGCTACGAGATGTACACCTCGGCCGGCAGATATTACGCGCTTAAGTTTTTTGAAAGACTGCTTTCAAAAAGCGTATATTACGACGACAAATGCTATAATACCACGCAGTCTCATCTGATGGCTCAGGAGGACTTTTTGATGTCCAAGCCGGAAAGCGGCGGCGGCGCGGGTACCATTGCCATGATCATGGAAGGCAACTGGTGGGAAAACGAGGCTAAAGACGTATTTACCATGGCTGTAAACGCTTACGGCGAGGAATACGGCAGAAACGTCCGCAGGATCGGCTATATGCCTTATCCCAAGGCTACGGAGGCGGAAGTAGGCGACGGCATAACCGTCATGGATACGCACTATTCGCTGGGCTTTATCAACGCCAACTGCGAGGGCGTAAAGCTTGATCTTGCCAAAAAATTCCTGAAATTCGCTTATACCGACGAATCTCTTGCCGAGTTTACCGTTATAACCAATACGCCCAAGGCGCTCGAGTACGAGCTTGAAGATGCCGACAAGGAGAAGATGAGCTATTTCGGTCGCAGCATATGGGATATCAAAGAAAACTCATCGTTCGTCTATCCTTACAGCACCAACAGCGTGTATCTCAATCACCAGAGCAGCTTTAACTTTTCCGATTCGTTCGAGTCTAAAATCGGCTCCACCGTTTACGATAACGCCGGTTCGATTTTAAGACCGACCGTATCCAATCATAAGACAGCTAAGGAATTCTTTGAAGGAATTTCCGCCAATTTCAATAAGACTTATTGGGATACTAATTTCGGTAATTAATATAATTCGGATAAATCCGCCGCGGCATTACGGCTGCGGCCGGGTTTTCCTTTAGTTTTTTTGTCTCCGTCTTGCATTCGGGAGGGGGACTACGGGAGAATCAGGCTGATGAAAGACAGGAAACTGAAAAACGAGAAATTTAATACGGAGAGTTCGGTTCCGGATACGTCCGGTTCCGGCGCCGCCGTAAAAAAGCGTAAAAGCATAAAAAACGCGATTTACGATCTGAGGGTAAAGCTTCATCGCGCCACGCATAAAAAAACGGGCGTCAAACGCATCGGCCAGCGCAAGCGCAACGACATCATTTTTTATTGCCTGATGCTGGCCTTTCCGGTCGTACAGTTCTGTATTTTTTACATAGGCGTTAATTTTAACTCCATTCTGCTTACGTTCAGGAAGTATGATTTCGTGACCGGGCAGTGGTCGTTTGCCGGATTTGAAAACATAAGTAAGGTTTTATCGGATCTGGGCACTCAGTATGTGCTAATCCAAAGCGCAAAAAATTCGCTGATATGCTATTTTGTCGGACTTATTACGGGCGTCCCGCTGTCGCTGTTTTTTTCGTATTATATTTACAAAAAAATGCCGCTGCACGGGTTTTTCAAGGTAATGCTGTTTATGCCCTCCGTAATTTCGAGCATAGCGATGGTCGTCATGTTCAGCTACTTTGTGGAAAACGCTTATCCCGCTATTATGCAAAAGTTTTTCGGTTTAAGGGTTGAGGGACTTATCGCCGATCCGGAGACGACGTTCGGAACGATATTGTTTTATTCGGTTTGGTCGGGCTTCGGTACAAGCATACTGATGTATTCGGGCGCGATGAATTCTATTTCCGATTCGGTTGTGGAGGCGGCTAAGCTTGAGGGCGTCACGCCGCTTAAAGAATTTTTCAAAATTACGCTGCCGCTGATTTACCCCACTTTGGTCACTTTTCTTGTCGTAGGCATTGCGGGCATCTTTACAAATCAGATGAATCTTTTCAGCTTTTTCGGCGCGCAGGCGGATTACCGCGTTTATACTTTCGGCTATTATTTGTATAAAAACACGCAGTCGGCCACTATGGATTTGTATCCGTATCTGGCCGCAATGGGATTGTTGATGACGCTTGTCGCGGTGCCCGTTACGCTGCTTGTCCGTTATTTATTGGAAAAATTCGGACCCAGGGTGGACTGAGGAGGTAAGTAAAATCATGCAGAATGAAATTATCGTAAATCCTGTTTCCGAAGCTCAGCCGCTTTTATCCACGGCGTCGCCAAAGGCAAAAAAAATAAAGCGGCGTATTACTCCCATGACGGTGATACTGCTTGCCGTGCTGCTGCTGTATTCTGTAAGCCTGTTTATACCGATACTGTGGGGCTTTACCACCTCGCTTAAGGACAGGCTGGAATTCAGAACCAATGTTTTCGGAATTCCTGACGGCTGGCCGTGGGAATGGGAATGGAATAACTATTCGTATGCGTTTATCAATTTTATCGTCAAGGTAGAGGCGGGCGCCGGCTTCAGGGTAGTTTACATGGAGGAGATGTTTCTCTATACGATACTGTACGCCCTCGGCTGCGCGTTTTTCCAGTCGTTTATCTGCTGTCTCGTCGCGTACATGGTCGTAAAATTCAATTACTTCTTTTCCAAGATACTTTATACTGCGGTCATCGTCGCAATGATTCTGCCCATTGTCGGAGCTCTTCCTTCGGAAATACAAATGGCGCGCTCTTTGCTGCTGTTCGACCACATCTGGGGTATGTGGATCATGAAAAGCCATTTCCTGGGCATGTATTTTCTGGTCTTTCACGCCATGTTCAGGGGCATACCCAAGGAATTTGCAGACGCCGCAAGAGTGGACGGGGCGGGAAATTTTCAGGTGCTGTTCCGCATAATGTTTCCCCTTGTCAGAAATACGCTGTTTACCGTTGTGCTGCTTAACTTTATCGGATACTGGAATGATTATCAGGTTCCGCTTATTTATCTTCCCAGCTATCCGACTATTGCCTACGGTCTGTATCTGTTTAACTTTTCCACTACCAATTCGCTTTCGCACGTTACCATGAAAATAACGGGCTGTATGATCATGATGCTGCCCATACTGATTATTTTCATTATTTTCCGCAACAGACTTATCGGCAACATTTCCATGGGCGGACTTAAGGAATAAATCAAATAAATTAATAAAATTATACGTTTAAAAAACGAAAAAAGGAGGTTTTGATGAAAACAAAAAGCTTAAAAAACGTCTTGATTTCCGTGCTGATAGCGCTTGTGCTCGCTTTGGGAGTTACGGCGGCGTTTCTGCCCGGGGTTAAGACCGGAGCGGAGGCGAATCCCGAAGCCTTGCAGCTTAAAGAAGAGTATCTTGTCGGGACGGAGATAACGCTGCCCGATATGACCTTCAGCGTCGGCGGAAGCGAGGTCAAGGCGGTAAAAACGGTGTATTATCCGGACGGCAGAACTTTCCGCGCAGATAAGATTACGCCGGACGTAATGGGTAATTATACTGTCGAATATTCCGCAGATACCGCCGATGGCTATAAGACGGAAACCAAAAGTTTTTACGCCTATAAAAATCTGTATGAGACCGCCGGCATAAAGTCGTCCGTTTCCTACGGATTCCACGAGCTGACTCCGTCGCACGCCGGGCTTATGGTCAGCCTGTCGGGCACCGGCACATTCCTCTATAATAAGGTGATTGACCTTAGCAAAATGACAGGCGCGGATAAGCTGTTTTCCTTTTACGTTACGCCGGAAGTGCCCGGGGAAATGGATTTATATACCGTAAAGGTCAGATTTACCGACATTTACGATCCGGAAAGCTATTTGACGATAGTAATAAACGCCTCCCGCGACGGCATAGCTCACGGAGTGGCGTATATACAGGCGGGCGCAAATTTCCAGCCTACCACGGGCCTTGAAGCCAATCAGAATAAGATTCACCGCAATAATATTTTCGGCTTTCCCGCAAACTTTTCATTCTACGGCGCGGATAAAAACGGCGCCAGCGATGAAAACCTGCTTGTCAACAATCAGATCGAAATTTACTTGGATTACGCCAGCAAGCAGCTTTTAAGCAAATATAATTCTATGGGCAACAATCTGATTGTAGATTTGGATAATCCCGAACATTTTGCCGATCTGTGGCCCGGTTTTACCACCGGAGAAGTTACTATGAGCGTTACCGTTGAAAACTTGCTTAAGTCCAGCGCCAATATGGTGTTTACGGACATTGCCGGTCAGCAGCTGTCGCTCAATAAGCTTGTTGACGATCAAAAGCCCATCGTCACGGTAGACGATCTCGGTTACGATACGATGCCGAACGCCGTGCTCGGCAGGCCGTATCCGCTTTATAAATGCGAGGCGGTCGACCAGTATTGCGGAACGCTTGAGGCGTCCGCCAAGGTTTACGAAAATTACGGCAGCCCGGCGGAAACGGAGTGCGACGTCGTTGACGGTATATTCACCCCTTCGCACACGGGCAAGTATTACGTCGTTTATATGGCGACCGACTGGTCGGGAAACGTCGGAGATATAGTGTACGAGATTCAATGCGTCTCTGAAGATGAGGCTCCCGAGATAGTTCTTACGGTCGGTCAGGGCGAAACGTCCGGATATGTCGGCACGTACATTGATCTTGCCGAAGCCGAGGGCAGCGGCGGTATCGGAAAAGTAAACGTCGATGTCGTTGTCACCGACGCTTCCGGCAACGAGGTTTCCGTGGAGAACGGAAGGTTCAAGCCGCTTTCGGCAGGTACCTTTACCGTGGATTATATCGCTACCGATTACGTTTTAAATACCGAAACCGTCAGCTATACTGTGCAGATTTCCGTATCCGATAAGCCGGTATTCGATTCCGAGGCCAATCTGCCCAAGTATATCGTTTCGGGGTACGAATATAAGCTGCCCGTGCTGTACGCTTACGATTACAACGACGGCGGCAGACAGCTTTCCACTACGGTAACAGTGACCGACGACGACGGCACGCGTTCGCTCGGCGCCGATAACGCGGCTGTGTTCAAGGTTAACGCCGCGGGCGGCAGCAGGGATGTAAAAATCGTTTATACTGCCGAAAACGGTAACGGAGCAACGACTCTTTCCTACAATTTAAAAGCGTACAACGTATATACCGACAGGGGTTTGCTGGATATGTCTAAGTATTTTATCGGCGACGGCATAAAATCCGATGCGACCAGCGCGGCAATAACGCTTACCGCCGACGGCTCTGAAGAAAACGTTTCGACGGAGTTTGCAAATACTCTGCTTGCCGAGGGCTTCGGCCTAATATTCAACGTCGATAAAAACAAAAGCGCGATGAGCAAGGTTAATATCTGGCTTACCGACAGCATGAATCCGGCCGAAACCGTTAAGCTTTCGTTTGTCAAGACGATGACAACCGCGCTTTTCAGAATTAACGACGGCACCGATTATGAGACAAAATCGACCTTTAGCGGAAGCGTGACCGAATTCAGGCTTAATTATTCCAACGAAGAGCATAAGATCATGGCCGACGGCTCCAATTATATTACGATCGGTTCGGCTTACGGCGGCGCGGAATTCAACGGCTTTACCTCCGGTAAGGTTTATATGAGGATAGAATTTGAAGGAGTAACCGGTCCAGCATCAATTCTCGTAAGCACGCTCAATCTGCAGCCCTTAAGAGATACGCCGCTTGACCGCGTTTCCCCCAAAGTCGTCATAATGGGCGAATACGGCGGAATGCACTCGATAGGCGATCTGGCAGAAATTCCCATGGCGCTTGTTGGCGACGTGCTCGATCCGGACGTAGAGGCTAAAGTGGAGGTGCGCGATCCTTCCGGCAATATCGTTACGGCGACCGACGGCACTTTGCTGAATAAGGTTTCGGCCGATCGCAAATATACGATAGAAATAAAGGAATACGGCAACTACAGAGTGACTTTCACCTCGACGGATACGGCCGGAGTTTCGACAAATCCTTCGTTCGTAATCTCAGTGGACGACAAGTCCGCGCCCGTAATCACTCTTTCCAGGGAAAACGCCGCTGCGGCGACGTTGGGCCAGACCGTGGTGGTCGCGTCCGCTACGGCCGAGGATAATGTGACCTCGGCAAAAGATATCGTCGTAAGACAGTATCTTGTGACGCCTAGCGGCACGGTGATCGCGCTTACGGGAAATGCGTTTGTCGCAAACGAAATCGGCGATTACACGGTAAGATATTTTGCCGCAGATCAAGCGGGAAACTTTACGGTACTGGACAATGTCATTACCGTAACGGCGGCTTAACGGTAAGGGAGGTCAATCAGCAATGAAAAAGATTTTTAAGAAAATGATATTGGTTCTTCTGGCGGTAATGATGGTTTTCTCCGTCGCCGCCTGCAAGGGCGACCAGGGCGGTGATAACCCTGGCGGAAACGATCCCGGCAATAATCCGGGCGGAGGAGACGACGGAACTGTGACGGAAAAGCCCTCAGGGACGATTACTCCCGACGTATCAGGCAACGAGGTGGCCGGTATTCATCAGATCAACGTGACGGATAGCTCGATAGACTTTGTAGTCGGAGGAAGCAGTGAATACCGCATAGTCGTACCTACGGTAAAGGAATACGCGGAAATTACTACCGGCGCGGATGAAATCGTAAACTTTATTTCTCAGTCGACGGGCGCCGTACTTGACGTCGTCAATGACGAGGGGCTTACGTATTCGGCGTCGTCAAAGTTTATTTCTTTGGGCGATACTGCGCTTTTAAGCCAGGCCGGCATAGAGGTGGACAAGGAAGAGCTTACCCGCTCCGGCTACCGTATTATCAGCAAGGACAATTCCGTATTTCTGATAGGCGGTGGCGATTTCGGTACGCTTTATTCGGCTTACGAGTTCTTAAAGCATATGATAGGCTTTGAAACCTATGCCGCCGATGAAGTGGTGTTCGACCGCTATACGACGCTTAAGCTTAAAAATTTCGACGTTTTGGACGTGCCCGACTTTACATATCGCATGACTAATTACGGCACAGAAAGAAACGACAACCAGTTTGCCCAGCGTATGCGCATGAACCAGGAGTCGATTCAGTCCGGCAAGGTCTGGATGGGACCGTCGGGCATGGGCTGGCACAATACGTTTGCGTACTTGCCCAAGGAAAAGTATTCTGCGACTCATCCGAAATGGTACAGCGTTGACGGAACTCAGCTTTGCTTCTACGCAAGAGGCGACGAAGAGGAACAGGCGCTTATGTTTGAAACGTTTATGAACAGCTTTATGGACGTAATAAAAGCGTATCCCGACGTTGAAAATATTACGATTACACAGCAGGATATAAATACCTGGTGTACGTGTCCGGTTTGCTCGGCCGAAAAGGAAAAGTACGGTACGGACGCCGCGACGATAGTCAAATTCTGCAACAAGGTGTCGGACGCGCTGCCCGAGTACTTTGAAAAGAACGGCTTAAAGGAGCGCAATATCAATATCTGTTTCTTCGCCTACCATAAAACCGAAACCGCGCCCGTCAGGCGTACCGAAACGGGTTACGAGGCGATTGACAGCGACGTGATATGCCGCGACAACGTTTACGTGTTCTATGCGCCTATTTTCGCAAACTACACCTATTCGTTCTACGACGGCAAAAACTTGAACGCCGCGGAAACGATGGACGCGTGGTGCGTGCTTTCTAAAAAGCTTTATTTGTGGATTTACAGCACTAACTTCGGCAACTATCTTGCTCCGTATAATTCCTTTAACAGTATGCAGGATAACTATCAGTTCTCCAAGGCTCACAACGCCTGCTATATGTTCGACCAGGGACAGTGGAATCAGAATATGTCCACGGGCTTCGGCAATCTCAAGGCCTATCTTAACGCCAAGCTTCAATGGGACGTAACGCTTGATTTCAATCAGCTTGTCCGCGACTTCTTCGATAATTATTTCAAGGACGCATCCGATGAAATGATGGACGTATTCAATTATTACCGCACGTGGATGGCTTATCTTGAAAACGATCTTGGTATCGACGGCGTGCTCAGCCAGAATATTACGACAAGCAGATATTTCCCCAAGCCGACCATCGATACCTTCCTGGCGCTGTTTGATAAGGCATACGCCGCAATCGAGCCGCTCAAAAGCACAAACTCAACGCTTTACAATACGCTTTATGACCGTATCTGCCTTGAGACCATCGCTTACAGAAAGATGGATATAGACCTGTATTCTTCCAAGTACACTATACAGCAGCAGGCCCGGCTTAAAAAGGAATTTAAGGACGACTGTATGCGTATCGGAGTCAGCAAGGCGACAGAGGGCAGCGACATTAACAGCGTTTGGGAAAACTGGGGCCTGTAAAAGGCGCTCTGCCGTCCGCCGAAAAAAATTGCAGGCGGCGGAAAAATAAGCTTCTTCATACTCCTTAAATATTCCCTTGTTCGGCGGCGTTGAAATCATATCAACGGCCGCCGGGGAAGCGGAAACAAACCTAGCCCGATTCTTTTTCTCATTACTCCAAGCTTATCTTTACTCCGGGCGGACGTATTTGCCTGTCCGGATAAAGCATAAGCATAAGCGTCGCTTAGGACGGAAAAGTTTTTTCCGGCTTAAGGCATTGAGAAAGAGCGAAATAAATATTAAAAGACATTCACCGCGACAGCAAGGATCAGACTTAAATATTTGCAAACAACGTAACTTAACGTACTTTTCAAATGCGCTTTCCGGCACGCCGGTAACTGTCCCGGAAAGCGTATGGAAAAGACGAAAACGGCTGCTGGGCTGATCGTAAAACTACGATCGCCGGGCCGCAAGTTAAAAAAACAAGGAGGAAACAGAATTCAATGAAAAAGTTGTCAAAAGCACTGGTATTCGTACTGATTTTCACGCTGATACTGTCTGTATTCGCGGCATGTACGGATCCGGAATCCAAAGAAGTGACGATTTCGCTTGACGAGACCGCGATTTCCTTGGATGTGGGCGAAAGTAAGCAGCTTAACGCTACCGTAGCCAATTCCGAGGAGGCCGTTGTCTGGACCAGCTCCGACGCAAGCAAGGCCACGGTAGAAAACGGCCTTGTAACGGCGCTGGCCGCAGGAAGCGTTACGGTTACCGCTTCGGTCGCGGATAAGTCCGCATCGTGCACGGTCACGATTACGGAGGCGGCGCCCGTTCCGACGCTGACTCTGGACAAGACCACGGCCAGCATGGATCTGTACGAGACGCTTACGCTTACCGCCGTAAAAAACAATATCGACGGAGAAGTAACGTGGAGCAGCTCGGATACAAGCAAGGTCACCGTAAACGGCGGAGTAGTTACTTCTCTTGCGGAGGGCAAAGCTACCGTTACGGCTTCGGCCGGCGGTCAAAGCGCGTCCTGCGAAATTACCGTAACTTCCAGCGGACAGATTCCCACGCTTACGCTTAATCGCAGCAGCGCGGTGATAAAGGTCGGCCAGACGATTACGGTGACGCCTACTCTTAAGTATAAAAACCAGACGGTGGAGGCCGATTACGAGTTTTCGACGGCCGACGCGTCTAAGGTCAGCGTAACCGACAAGGGCGTTATCAAAGGCGTGGCCGTTACCGGAGGCAAATCCGTAGCGATCACCGTCAAGGCAAGCTACAACGGCTTTACGACCGCTAAAAGCTTAACGGTTACCGTTACCGATAACGTAACGTTCGAGCTTAATAAGTCCTCTGTCGATCTTGCCGTCAGCGCTCCTACCGACGAGTATAAGGTTTCCGATACGGTAACCGCCACGGTAGTCGATAACGGCGAGTCCGTTGCGTCCCCCAATATTAAGTGGGAAAGCGGCGACAAGAGTGTTGCGACCGTAGCGGGCGGCGTCATTACGGCCGTCGGAGTGGGCGATACGATAGTTACCGCTACCTACACCTCCAAGGCGGGCGAGGAATTTACCGTCAACGTAGGCGTTTCGGTAATTCTGCCTGTCGTTGAACTCAGCGGCAAGATCGTCGTAGATCTCGGCGCGGATTCAGAGACTTCGGTGCAGGTATCGCTTCCTTCCGAGGTGACTGTCGCCGACGTGGTTAAGGTTCAGGACGTTACCGACGAATTTGTGGCCAAAGAAGTGGACTTCACCAAGGCTTCGGATAAAATAGTCTTTGAAAAAGCCGACCTTTACACCGGTGAAAAGGTTTATCGCTTCGAGACCAAAAGCGCAGCCTACATTACTGATATCGTCATCGCCACCAAGATAATGTACACCGCGGAAGATATCGACAATATGCAGAAATATGCGGTTGCCGATAAAAATACCAGCGTTGCGGCTGACCTCAGCGGCTTGTCCGATTCGGAGAGGCAGGGCTTCGGTGGTCGGCTTCCTGATTTCGGCTGGAAGGTCTATAGGTACGGCGGATACTTTATGCTGGGCGGCAACATTCATTACAACAAGACGCTTCCGCAGTGGTGCAGCCGTACTGCTTTCGGAGACGCCGATAACTCTTATCCGGGATACTCTTTCAGCCCCAATAACACCAGCGACATAGGCTTCCACGGCACGTTCAACGGAAACGGCTACGCCATTTACGGTATGAATATTGCCGGCGCAAACGAGGGCTTCGTAGGTACGCTGGGTGTAGGCGGAGTAATCAAAAACGTATCGTTTATCGGAGTTACGGCTCCGGCAAACACCGCTATTGTAGCCACTCTTGCGGCCGGCACCATAGAAAACGTTTATATTCAGGGTTCTATGTCGGGCGGTAACGCCGGCTGGGGTCCTGCGGGTGCGGTAGGCGGCAAAGGCGACGCCAGCACGGTAATACGCAACGTTATCGTTGACGTTTCCGTAGGCCTCGGGGACAACAACGCGTTATTCTTCGGCGCGGGTAAATCCGGCATGACGATCGAAAACTGTATCGCCATCGGCAAAAAGGGTGGCAGCGACGCCAATCTTTTTGTAAAAGACGAGCAGGGCGTAGCTAACATAAAGTATTATCCCAGCCTGACGGAAGTCGCTGCGGATAAGGAAAAGGATTACTCGGGCTTCGATTTCGGGGGCAGCGTGTGGGACGTTACCGGCGTTCTTCCCGTCATGACCAATTATCTCGAAGAAGCAGTTACCATCACCAATACCGAGGACACGATTTACAAGGGCGCGACGCTCCAGTTCAATTGCGTCGATCCCAACGTTACCTGGTCTGTTAAAAACGAAACGGAAGGCGTTACGATTTCCGATACCGGACTTCTGTCGGTCGGCGCAAACGTGCCCGGAAATACCGTAATTACGGTTGTGGCTGCTTCCAATATTCATTCCGGCTTTACCGCCGAGCATTCGGTTACCGTTGAGGACATCACGCTCATCGACCGCACCGATAAGGTAAGCGCCGACTGGCTGCTGGAGTCTGAGGACGACTATGCTCTTACCGTAGAGGGAATTACCGGCGACGTAAGCAATATAAAGGTGCGCGGCGGCTCTGACCTGGAGTTTACTCAGGATTCCGCCAAGACCGGCTTTACATTTAAAAACGCCGACGTAAAGGCGCTGGGCTGGGGTGAAAAGATACTTGAGATCACCGAGGGCGGCAATATCTATTATGTACGCGTGGCGGCAATAACCAAGGTTATTACCACCGATGAGGAGCTTCTTACGCTTGAAGACTACGTTATTCCCGGAGAGTCCAAGACCGACGGCGAGGAGACCTTCTACGCGACGGTCGGCGGATACTTCATCCTGGGCGGCAATATCGACCTTAAGGGAGCGGTTCTCCCCGGCATAGGCAGGTATCGCGGCGACAACAACGGCGGCTGGGAGCATCAGTTTACCGGCACGATCGACGGACGCGGTTATACGGTATCCAACTTTAAGATAGAGGAGGATAACGGCGGACTCGTTTCCTATCTGACAAAGGACGGCGTAATCAAAAACATAGCACTTATCGGAATAGAGCTTGGTGAAAATCAAAAGACGGCGGCGCTTGCGACGCAGATAGACGGTCAGCTTTCCGACGTATTCCTTAAGGGTAAGCTCAGCGCAAGCGCAGATGCGTATAAACATGCCTGGGGCGGACCTGCGCTGGGCGCAAGCAAATTGGGCGTCGGCGCTTCGGTCAGCAATGTGTTTGCTATAGTGGATTCCTTTGTGTATAGCACCACTTATGCGGGTGCGGTAATCGGTAACGTATCCGCTACTGATTACGTTGCGGGAGCGTACAGCGTAAACAACGTTTATTCCGTCAATACGATAGGTCCGGCAGACGGCAGCTATAGCTGGGCGCAATGGCTGGGCGCAATCGGCAACAGCAATGCAGGTCGCGGAGTCAACAATCCGACTAATGCCAATACACAGCAGGCTACCGATACGGAAAGACTGGACGCGCTCGGTATCGATACGGGCGGCAAGGTAAACAACGTCAAATCCTTCCAGCACTACGATGTTTTCGACCGGTGGATCGCGGACGGCAATTCGCTTGCCGGTTTTGACAGCGATATCTGGGACTGCTCGGGCGGATATCCGATATTCAAATCCATGAAGAGCATTCTTCAGGCCGATCTGGCTGTTGATCCCGATGCAACTAGGGTTGCTCCCGGCTCTCTTACTCCGCTCAGCACGGTCTCCGGCGCTTATCCCGTCGTGTGGTCTATTGCCGAGGGCGACGAGGTCGAGGGCGTCGAGATTAAGGACGGAGTTCTGGACGTTGCCGGTTCTGTTGCCGGCGGCACCAAGATCAACGTAACGGCGGCTTCCAGGTATTGCGACGATATTACAATTAAGGTAGAGTTTACCGTTGAAAATCTTGAGATTGTCGATCTCACGGCGGAGACGATAGAGCTTGATATGGGCGACGGATCGGCCTCCTACACGGTAACGATAGAGTCGCTTACCGAGGGCGTAAACCGCGCGGTTTCCGGCGCTACGGTGCTGACGACTCCTACGACTGACAATTCTGACGTGATTTTCACCGCCGAAACGCTTAAAACTCTCGGCCCCGGTGAAAAGATCGTCGGCATTTACACCGACACTAAGGTTTACAACGTCAAGTTGCTTCTTATAAGCAAGGTAATTACGACGGCCGAGCATCTGTCTCTTATACACATCTGACGCTGCCGACGACTTAATAGGTGTAGATC
>USBU01000010.1 GCA_900553005.1 uncultured Eubacteriales bacterium
GGTTGATAATGTATAATATTTATCAAGGATTGCGGATCGGATTTTTGCGGAAAAATCTGCTTGTCGGCATCCGGCGCGTCCGACTCGGTAAACGCGCGACGTTTAATAAAAATCATATAAATCAGCGAGGTTAAAAAATGGGACTTCTTAAAAATATCGAATGGACCGACGACAGTAAAAATACCATCGTCTATAAAGTCGATATGAAAAACGATTATATCAGCAAGGGCTCCGTTCTTACGGTAAGGGATTCGCAGGCCGCCGTTTTTTCGCATAAGGGAAAAATGGCCGACGTGTTTTTGCCCGGCTTTTACAAACTGGATACGGATTCCATACCCGTGCTGACTAAGCTCATGTCCTGGAAATACGGTTTTGAAAACCCTTTCCGTTCGGACGTATATTTCGTCAACACCAAACAGTTTACCAATATGAAGTGGGGTACGGCTAATCCCATAATCATCCGCGATAAGGATTACGGCGCGGTTCGTGTGCGCGGTTACGGCTCCTATGCTTTCAGGATTTCCGATCCGTATGTTTTTTTGCAGGAGCTGTCGGGCACAAATTCGTCGTTTAAAACCCAGGATATTACCGATTATCTTAAAAGCATTGTGATAAGCGGAATTTCCGACGCTATCGGAGAAAGCAAAATACCCATTCTCGACATGGCCGGAAATCTTATCGAGCTGGGAGAGGTCGTGCGTAATTCGATGCAGGACACCTTCAAGTCCATGGGTATCGAACTTACTAAATTCGTGTTTGAAAATTTCTCCATGCCCAAGGAGCTGGAGGAGGCTCTCGACAAAAATACCTCTCTCGGCATGATGCGCGGCAATATGGATGCATATATGGCTATGGCGCAGGCCGACGCTTTGAAGGAGGCCGCAAAAAATCCGGGCATGGCGGGATCCGCTATGGGCGCGGGGATGGGCTTCGGCATGGGCAATATGTTCGGAAGCATGTATGCCGGTAACGCCGCGGGTATGAAAGCCCAGTCGGCGGAGGAAAAAATCGTTTGTCCTAAATGCGGGGCAAAGGTCGGAGCAAACGCCAAGTTCTGCCCCGAGTGCGGCGGCGCCATGGGGGCTGTGTGTCCCAAGTGCGGAGCTGCGGTAAAGCCGGGCGCCAAATTTTGTCCCGAGTGCGGCAATAAGCTTACTGCCGCCTGTCCCAAATGCGGAGCCGCGGTAAAGCCGGGCGCTAAGTTCTGCCCCGAGTGCGGAGAAAAGCTTTAAAAAGTATTTTTAATAAGGGAAGCCAATGAGTGCAAATAACGAAATCAATCCTTTTGACGAAAATTCCGAAAATATCGCTGAAGAGGTAGAAAACGAGACTGCGGTAACCAAATGTCCGGCGTGCGGAGCCAATATGGTGTTTTTACCCGAAGAGGGATGTCTCTACTGCGAGCATTGCGGAACTAAGCAGCAGATAGAGGCTAAAAGCAGCGAGGAGCTTGATCTTGCGCTGCTGCTTAAGGAAAATAATACCTGGGCCGGTGAGACGCACGTTTTCAGATGCGAAAACTGCGGAGCCAAGGAGATACTTGACAAGGCTGAGTTTGCGCGGACGTGCTCCTTTTGCGGGACTACCAATATAGTGGAGACGGACGAGCTTTCCGGTATAAAACCGAACGCCGTCGTTCCGTTCAGGCTGAGCGCGGACGACGCCTGCGGAAACGTAAAAAAGTGGGCGAAAAAGAAGCTGTTTGCTCCTCGCAGATTCAAAAAAAGTGTCACGCCCGAAGGAATAAAAGGCGTTTATAATCCAGCGTTTTCCTTTGATACGGATACGCTTTCGCACTATAGCGGAGTTTTGGGTAAGTATTATTACAGGACCAAGAGAGTAAACGGAAAAACCGTACAGGAGCGTTACGTAAAATATTTCAACGTAAGCGGCACGTACTCGATGTTTTTCGACGACATACTGATACAGGCTTCCACTATTATAGATCAGCGCTCTCTTAACAAGCTTCAGCCTTTTGAGACCAACAAAAGCAACGAATACGCTCAGGAATTTTTAAGCGGTTTTTCGGCCAATCAGTACACCAAGGACGGTATGGCCTGTTGGGAAGAGGCTAAAAGCCTGATCAGTAAAAAACTTCGAGCCTGCATACTGAGTCAATATACTTACGATGTTGTGTCGTCGTTAAATTTTACCACCAATTGCAGCAACATTACATATAAATATATTCTTCTGCCCGTGTATGTCGGTCATTGCAACTGGCGTTCTAAGCTTTATAATTTTTTTGTCAACGGCTTTAACGGCAAAGTTACGGGAAAAACGCCGGTTTCGCCGCTTAAGGTTACCCTCACCGCCGTAATAGGCATGGCTGTGGCCGTTGGACTGTATCTGATAGTCAAGTTTTTCGGCGGCTGATACTCAAGGAGGTTGAAATATGGAATTGCTTATAATCTGCATTGTCGCAGGCGTTGTCGTGGGCGGAGTTGCGGGATTTTTAATCGCCCGCAGGAAAAACAAAAAGTCTGAGGCGGGAGAAGCGACCGCCGGTAAGGTCAAGGTTGTCGACGGCGTAAGGTATTCCGAAAACGCAAATATAGAGGACTCTGCGGGAAATATGTCCGTCACGCATAACGAAGGCGACGTTATACTCGCGGCAGGAAAAACCTACAAGGCTGAAAAGGGCGGCGCGCTTATGCCCGGAAAATATACCGTGCTTTCGGCGCACGGCGGAGCGGATACGTTCAATATACGCATCGGAGGCTTTGTACGCGAGTATAAGCACGGAGACGAGCTGGTGATTGCCGACGGAGAAGAGATTACTGCGGTATCTCATACCGTAGTGCTGAGATAGTTATCGAGGAGAGAAAAAATGAGTAAAAATTTCGTGTTTAAGTTTGTTTTGGCTCTTGTGGCCGTAGCCGCCGCAGTTTTATGGCTGCTGTCGGTGCTGATGGAGGAGACTTTCGGTTGGTTTTCGCTTGGTTGGGCGATAACCATTGTTGCGGGCGTCTTCGGAATTATGTTTGTGCTGAGGGGGCTTTTTTCAAAATCGGCCGGTCCGCTTAAAAAGCTGTATATTTATTTCGGCGCAGCGCTTATCGCCGTAGCCGTCTTTGCGCTTATCGGCGAGCTTGCCGTAAAAAAGGATAACCTTGTCATGCCTATTATCGCCGTAGTCGTCACCGCGGCTTTGCTGCTTGGTTTTTTGGCCGTCGGCGGCAAAAAATGGGACCAGGGCGACAATCAGAACGTAGGTTACAAAAATTATTATCAGCGTAAAGCGGAAGAGGAAAAGAAATCCGAAGAGGATAAAAAAGACTGATTTCCGCTAAATAAAGCGATTCGCGTATTGTAACTTAATACGCAATAATTTATTGCTCTTTAAAAGCTTGATTTGTTATAAGTCAAGCTTTTTTATTTGCCTGAAAACCGCTTGAATTGCAGTTGCTGTTTTGATATAATAAACTCATCGAATAAAATCTGTGAGGTTTGCAATGAAAACAATTTGCGGAATCGAATGCGGCGAATGCTCTTTCAAAGATAGCTGTAAAGGTTGTTCGGAAACAAACGGACGTCCATTCGGCGGTAAATGCGTTGCCGCCGAATGTTATTTATCAGGCGGAGAAAGCTGTTTTATCGAATATCAAAGCCGTTTGATGGACGAGTTTAATTCTTTGAAAATCGCGGATATGCCGGCAATAACGTCTCTGTGTAAGTTAAGCGGCGCATTTGTTAATTTGGAATACACGCTTTTAAACGGAGAAAAAATAAAATTGCTTGACGATAAAAAAGTTTATCTCGGTATCCAGGTCGAAAAATCAAACAGCGACAGGTGTTACGGGCTTGTTGCCGACGATGATTATTTGCTTGTTTGCGAATACGGATGCAACGGCTCGGATCCTGAAATTATCTTGTATAAAAAGAGGAGGAATTGCGGGGGCGGAGCGGACAGGCAATAGAGTTATTGCGACAGACAATCGCAGCGTTGACTTGCAGGATAAAGCTGTATTTTTTTGCAAATAAAATAAGACTGACAAAAGTTTTGTCAGTCTTTTATGTTTTTAAAAACTTTAACAGCGCCGCCGTTTTGCGCGTGAGTTTTATTTCAGCAAATTACGAATGTAAGGACACCCGGTTTGTAAGCGCAATTCCGCGGCCGAATCAAAATCCGTTTAATTACGTTCAGGCGTATCGCGCTGGGGTCTATTCTTTAAATTGCCATTTTTTCACGTCGAATACGCCGCGCGTCGTAAGCTTAAGCTCGGGTATTACCGGCAGACTTAAAAACGACAGGCTCATGAACGGATCTACGTTTTTGTAAACGCCAAGATTATAGGCAAGGCTTTTGGCTCTATCAAGCGATTCTATGACGGTTTCGGCGTCTTTTTCGCTTAAAAGCCCGGCGATTTCCAGCGGCAGGCCTTCGGTCAGCTTGCCGTCCGTTACAAAAATGCCGCCGCCCGCGTCTATTACCGCGTTGACTGCTTTCGCTATGTCTTCGTCAGAGGCGCCTATTGCGATTATGTTGTGAGAATCGTGAGATACGGAGGTTGCTACTGCTCCCTTTTTAAGTCCGTAGCCCTTTATATAACCAATGCCGATGTGGCCGGTATAATGATGCCGTTCGATCACCGCGCATTTCAAAATATCGTTTTCCGCATCCGTTTTGTCTGCGCATCCGCAGTCTCTTGTAACGATTTCACCGGGAATAAGTCCGATTACGGATTTTTTTCCGCATTTAAAGTCCGAAGGAGACACTTTGGCGCATCGCATCGAGGAGCGCGCCGAGCGGATAAGCTCCGCAGATATTTTGGGTTTACGTTTTTCGATGCCGCGTCCTTTTTCACAAACGATTTCTCCGCGCTTGATTACCGAGTTGATGACGAAGTCCTCAAGGCTGTCGAGTATTACGAGATCGGCGACGTAACCGCCTGCAATAGCGCCTTTATTGTTCATTAAAAAATATCTGGCGGCGTTGTGGGTTGCCGTTTTCAACGTCATAATCGGATCGCATCCGGCTTTAAGGCAGTCCGCCGCTATTTTGTCTATGTGTCCTTTGCGTAAAAGGTCTTCGGGGTGTCTGTCGTCTGTGGCAAACATACAGCGCGAATACAATTCCGGCCTGATTAGCGGCATCAAGGCTTTCAGATTTTTTGCGGCGGTTCCCTCGCGTATCATGATAAATTGGCCTTTTTTCAGTTTTTCCAGCGCGTTTTCATAGGTGTCGCATTCGTGGTCGGAATAGACTCCGGCGGCGATGTAGGCGTTAAGCTCGCGGCCGGAAAGGGCGGGTGCGTGTCCGTCGATTTTTTTATGATGACTTTGCGCCGCCAGTATTTTGTCGATTACGCTTTCGTCCCCGTTGACGACGCCGACGTAATTCATCATTTCGGCAAGTCCCAGTACGCGCGGGTGAGAATAAAATTCGTCTATGTCCTTGTAGGACAGCGGCGCGGCGTTTTCGTCAAGCGGCGTTGCAGGCACGCAGGACGGAAGCATAAACATGACGTCGACGCCTATGTCCTCCGTTGCCTCCAGCATGTATCTGATGCCGTCCGCGCCCATTACGTTGGCAATTTCGTGCGGGTCGGTCACTACGGTGGTCGTTCCGTGTCTTAGCGCTATGCGCGCAAATTCGGCGGGTTCGACTACAGCGCTTTCAAGGTGTATATGCGCGTCGATCAGTCCCGGGATAACGTGCTTACCCGCGGCGTCGATTTCGGTCTGCCCGTTGTAGTCGTCGCCTATTCCGGCGATCAGTCCGCCGGATACGGCTATATCGCCCGTTTCCCAGCTTGATGAAAAGACGTTGAGATATTTCGCGTTTTTTATGACCAGATCCGCTTTTTCCAGTCCGCGCGCCACCCTTATCAGCGTCTGTTTTTTATTAAGCTTTCTTGCAAGCCTTTGTTCCAAAGTTTCCATACTTTTACCGCCTTGGCTTTTCCAGTATTATATCAGCTTTTGAAAATAATTGCAATACGTTTTGGCAAATTACGGCAAATATCTGCGCCGATAAAAAACGCCGCCCTTGTGACTCGGGCGGCGTTCGGTTTTATACTGCTTTTATCTTGACATGAGTCTTATTTTCGCAACGCCGTAGGTATGGCGTCCGCAAACTGAAAGATCGATGAGTACGCTGTTGCAGTCCGAAGTAAGGTTTTCGGCTCTTACGACGATTTTTCTTTCGGCCTCGTGCATGTGACTGTTGTGCATGGGCAGGGTAAAGTGTGCTCCGCTCTCTACGGTCAGTCCGTTGGAGACATAAACGTCGCCCGACACCCATTGCTGAGATTTTATAAGCCCGGAATCGTGCAGTCTGACAGTAAAAGTAAAAGCTTCTCCGTTGGATATAAAAGGCTCTTTTTCAAGCTTTACCTCGGCCTTGAAATTGTCAAACACAAAAAACTGGGTATATCCCTTCATGTCGATAAGCTGTTCGACGCTGAACGCGCGTTTTTCGCAGTCGCGGCGGGAATTTACCGGCCATTCGCGGCGGTCGGAAAAAAAGATATCGGCTGTATTTACCGAGTATCTGCAATCTTCCGACGTAAAGTCCACCGTTCCTGATGGCAGAAATTTTGGTATGCAGGCAAGGATTCTGTCCGTAAACTGCGTGACGTTTTCGGGAATCCAAAGTCCGCTTGCGCGCTCTAAGCATAGTGTGTTGATGACTCCGCCTATTGGCTTGAGCCATTTGTCCGGCAAACCGCTTTCGCCGTTTATGATACCTATAATGGCGCCTACCGTACCGGCAGAGCAGTCAGCGTCCTCGCCGCAGCTTGCCGCTATACACATGCTTTTTCCGAAGTCGCCCTCGCCCCAAAGCCAGCCTATAAGAGTTATACCTATGTTGTTAGGCGCGTCAAATCCTATATGAGTTTCCCCCATTTCTCCGTCCGCAGCGGTTTTTTTATCCATCCAGCAGGCGGAAAAAGAGCCGGGCACCTCTTTAAACAGCAGTTTGCGCGCTTCCTGCCAGCTCAGTTTGTCGCGGTAAGCTTTCCGCATTAAACGCACGGCTTTGGCGACAGCACAGTCGGAGGGGATATAGCTTAATCCGATATCTATAAGTTTATCCGTATCGCTTTCTATAAACGCGGAGGACTCGACTGCGGCAAAGAATACCTCGCCGTAAACGCCTTCGTCGGCGTGATCGACGCAGCCGTCCAGGTAAGCGTATTTTGTAGCGGTTTCCGGCAGCCCGGGCGCGAGACATGCCCATATTTCGCTGCGGATAAAGCAACCGCAGCTGTCCTTGAAGTAGTTGCCCACGCGGCCGGACAGCGGCGGCTGAAAGCCGCGGCGCATGTTGGATTTGCCTATGCCGTATTCCGACCAGTTGGGCGTAATATAGGTAAGCCAATATTCGCCCAGTACGGACGCGCTGACAGTCGGGCCGTATTCTTCTACCGCGTTAAGCCACGCTATCTGTAGATCCAGGTCGTCGTTAGGCGGCGGATTGCGGTCAATATCCTTTTGCGTGTACCAGGTAATATCAAACAGTCCGCGTCTGCATTCAAAGGGCGCGCCCAGTACGCCGCCCGCGTTTTTTCCTTGCCAACAGCCGTTAATCTTGTCCTTAAGAGTATCGAATTTAAGCTTCATTATTCGGTTTTTTCCTCCGTTTTTTTTATAATTATATATCGGACTTGCGGAATTTTCAATGGACTATTTTTGCTTTTTGTTTACTTTTTTTGACGGCTTTTATTCGCCGGTTTTTCTGCCGGACGTTTGTTTTTTGCGGAAGGCTCCGGGCGTAGAGCCGGTCAGCTTTTTAAATTGCGCGTAAAAGGTCTTTGTATCCTTGTAGCCGACCTTTGCGGAAATTTCCTCCATTGAAAGCGAGGTGGATTCGATAAGCTCCAGCGCCTCGTTGATTTTAAGCGAATTTACGTATGCGTTAAAGCCTTCGCCGGTAAATTTTTTGAACATGCGCGAGAAATACGAGCTGTTGTAAAAAAACTTTTCGCTTACGCCTGCCAAAGTGGGGTTTTCGGCGTAATGATCTTTAAGCCAAGCAAGAACGTCGCTCATTCCGTCCGCGGCTTGTCTGCCTCCCGATTGTCGCAATTTTCTGAGCGCGCGTATGATTAAAAGATGAAAAAGATCGCTCATGGCGGCTTTCCGGCCGTCAAGATGCTCGCGGTATTCCGTAAACAGCATTTTTACTATGTTTTCAGTTTCTTCGATTTCCGTTCCGGAAAAATTTACGCACTGACTTCCGTCGCCGCTTTCAAGCACCAATGAAAACAGGTCGTAAACGGCTTCGGTTTCCCTTGCAAGTCCCGTGCCTATATATTCGGGCAGCAGCAGAATGTTACAGTAGTCGTTGCACGCAACGTTGAAGGAATGCGTCTGGCCGAAATTGATAAACAGCAGGCTGCCCTTTCTGACAGGATACGTTTTTCCGTCTAT
The DNA here is from genome assembly GCA_900553005.1 of uncultured Eubacteriales bacterium. Lineage (GTDB taxonomy): Bacteria > Bacillota > Clostridia > Christensenellales > Pumilibacteraceae > UBA10677. Next base: position 8,377 of record USBU01000010.1, read on the forward strand.
TATGTGTTTTCCTTCTCCCTTGAATACGTAGACGAATTCAAAAAAGTCGTGCGTATGCGGCTCGCAGACGTTGTTGTCTCCGCGCTGCAGCGTCATCGTATCCTCTCCGGCAAATAATTCCTTTCGGTAAAAGCCTTTCATGATTTTTTCTTTCTGCCCGCTTCAGGATTTTTGGGGTATTTGTCCCATAGATTGTATCTGTCGGGACTGACTATCGCCGAAAACATCCTGTCCTTAGCAAACGGAATGTCTTTCTGAATGGTTTTTATAAGTTTTTTCATATATTCCCGCTGAGTTTCATGATCGGCGGGGCAGGGATTTTTCGCGACGGGCAACTCCTTTGCAAATGCCGCGATGTTTTTTTCCTCCGTGTAAATCAGCGGCCGTATCAGCGTTACGCCGGATCGGTCCATATAGCTGACCGGGGCAAATGTCGACAGACGTCCCTCGAAAAACAGAGACAGCAGCATGGTTTCGACAAGGTCGTCGGCGTGGTGGCCCAGGGCCAATTTGTTGCAGCTCATTTCCTTGATGGCGCCGTTAAGAGCGCCGCGCCTCATTTTAGAGCAAAGCGAACACGGATTTTTTTCCTTCCTTACGTCGAATATAACCGGACCTATGTCCGTGTTTTTGATTCTGTATTCCACGTTTTCCTTTTCGCAGAACGCTTTAAGCGGCTCGAAGTCGATGTTGCCAAGTCCCATGTCGACCGTGACGGCTTTAAGCGTAAAAGGCTGAGGAGAAAACCGCCTGTACACCGACAAAGCCTTCAGAAGCGCCAGCGAGTCCTTGCCGCCCGACAGGCCTACGGCTACGCAGTCGCCGCTGTCTATCATACGATAATCCTCAATTGCGCGCCTCATCGAGCTTAAAATGTTTTGTAACGTCATATACACTCCCTTAATTTTGCCGTTAAAGCGTTGTATCTGATACAAGTATATATCTTTGCGTCAAATTTTGCAAGGATTTAACCGGCCAACTGGCGCTAAACAGTTGACTAAACGCGCGGATTTTTATATAATAATTCGGTAACATCGAAATTTACCAGGAGATGCAATAATGAAAAGAACTTATCAACCCAAAAAGAGAAAGAGAGCCAAGGTTCACGGTTTCCGTCAGAGAATGAAGACCGCCAGCGGCAGAAGGGTTCTTTCTAACCGTCGTCGCAAGGGCAGAGCCAACGTGGCCGTTGCTCCTCTCGGCGGCAACCGCTAATCAGTTGATTAAAGGCGCGAGGCAAGTAAACGCAGTTTATATTTACCGTTCAGAAAAAAGCCCCTGCCGATACGGGGGCATTTTTGCGCTTTTTTCGCGCGCTTAATAATTTAAGGGAACTTTACCCGCCATGCTTGCAAAAAGATACAGGCTTACCAAAAACGGCTCGTTTTCATATATTTACGCTCACGGCAGCCGCGTACCGGATAAAAAGGTAAAGCTTAATTACGTAAGGAGCAAAAGCGGCGTTAAAATCGGGTTTTCCGTCAGCAATAAGATCGGACATGCAGTTGTGCGCAATAAAGTCAAGCGCCGTATGCGTGCAGTCGCCGCAGATTACGTAAAGCGTCTTGCGCCCTGTCAGCTTGTTTTCATCGCTTCGCCGGGGATAGATAAGCTGAGCTTTGACGAAATAAAGGCGCAGATGGAAAGCTGTTTTATCCGTTCAGGACTGGTTAAGAGCTCGGATGTCAAAAAAGAAAAAAAAGATCAGATTTAAGGATATAGTTACGTTTAAGTGGCTGTTTACCGGACTTGTGCTTTTTTACCGCAAGTGTATATCGCCGTTGAAACCCGCTACCTGCATTTATTATCCGTCGTGCTCGGCGTATATGCTGGAGGCTATTGAAAAGTTCGGGGTGATAAAAGGCGTCGCTATGGGTGTAAAGCGCTTGCTGCGGTGCGTTCCATGGCAGCGCGGAGGCTTCGATCCGGTGCCAGACAATCCCAAAGGAGACATGAAATGGCTTTTTTAAGCTCTATACTTTCCGCTGCCGGCACGGTAATCAACGAGCCGTCCTGGCTGTGGGAAAAAATTATACTGCATGTATTCGACTTTATCGCCAACTACGGTTGGCGCGTGGTCGTTTTTACGCTGTGTCTTAAGCTGCTTCTTTCGCCGCTGGATATTTATCAGCGGTATAAGGCCAGAAAGAATCAAAGAATCACCGAAAAGCTTAAGCCTCAGATGGAAAAGCTGCAAAAGCAGTATCCCGATAAAACGATTTTCGCGCAGAAGCAGATGCAGCTTCAGAAGCAGGCCGGTTTTTCGTATTTTTCTTCGTGTCTTCCGAGTATTGTGACTATGGCGGTAATGTTTTCGCTTTTAGGCGCGCTGAACGAAGTCAGTCAATACATGAACTTCAGGGAATATTACGAAATGTATAACGAATACAACGCCGCCGTTGTTGAATATACTGATTTCGACGACGCTGTCGTTGCCGCGCTTAAGGAGCAGGGGGTAATCAGCGACGAGCGCAAGGACGCCAGCGGCGCTACCGTAAGCTATGAGATTCAATACGCGCAGAAGGCTGTTTACGATTTTTATCAGGAAAATAAAACCAGTTTTCTTTGGATAAATAACATTTGGAGCCCGGACGTGCCTTGGAAAAAAGAAGTAAACGATTTTAAGCAGTTTACCGCCAATATCGGCAAATACGGTACGGATGCCAAGAAATCGGGCTTAAGCGATACAGAGCTTGCCGATATGAAAACAAAATACAACACTGTCATGGGTCTGCTGCTCGACGAGGAGAATAACGGCGCCAACGGATATCTGGTTCTGCCGATTTTATCAGTGCTGCTGTCGGTCGGTATGCAGCTTATCACGATGCGTCAGCAAAAAAAGAGCGGGCAAATGAACGACGCTATGGGCGGCGGAGGAGCCATGAAGGTAATGATGTTTGTTATGCCTGTCATGATCGGCTTCTTCTCGCTGTCATATACTTCGGCGTTTTCCCTGTATCTTGTGGTGAACTACGTGTTCTCGCTGATTATAAACGTAGGCTCCAATATTATACTGTACGGTATCGACCGTCATGAAAAGAAAAAGCTGGAGACGGAAGTGCATAAGTACGGCCGTCCCGATCCCAACGATTTCAACAAATAAACTATCGGTTAGCCTTAACAGGGCAGAGGTGACTATATGAAGCAGGTGGAAGCTGCAGGAAAGAAAATTGACGACGCTATCAAGGCGGGATTGGCTGAGCTTGGCGTAAGCCTGTCCGAGGTAAATGTGGAAATACTCGATCAGGGTGGATTTTTCCGTAAGGCAAAGGTCAGACTGTCGCTGATAGAGGATGAGGCTAAGCCCGTAAAGGCCCAGCCCGAGCTTAATAAAGTCCCGGCCGCCGATACAAAAAAACAGAAGCAGGCGAATACCGCGGAGGAAAAAAAGACTAAGCCGATTCCGGTAAAAAAGGAAAATAAGCCGTCTTCCGATACTCGTCCCGAGCCCTTAAAGCCCGTCGTCGCAGGAGAACCTCGTGAAAAAGAGGCGCGTAAGGTGAGCGACGCTCAGGTTGCGTTGGCTAAGGATTATTTAGCTAAGCTTCTGGGATTTATGAAGATAGAATCGGAGATAGTCGTAGATACAAGCCACGGCAGCATAGACGTGGATCTTGTCAGCGAGGATTCCGCCGTAATCGGTCATCGCGGCGAGGTGCTTGACGCGCTGCAGATACTTACCAAGCGCGCGGTCGAGGAGGGTGAGGATAAGTTCGTTCATGTAAACGTTGACAGCCGCAATTACCGCGTAAAGCGCGAGCAGTCGCTTGTGGCGCTGGCCAATAAAATGGCGGCAAAATGCGTGCGCACCGGCCGGAAAGTTGTGCTCGAGCCCATGAACAATACTCACCGTAAGATAATTCATGCGACGCTTTCCGATAACGATAAGGTAATTACCAAGTCGGAGGGACGCGAGCCTAATCGTAAGGTTGTTATTATTCCCAAACGTTATTGATATCTTATAAAGTCCGGAAACGTCTTTTCGGACTTTTTTATCGGCCCTGACGGCTTGTTGCCCCCAAAACTGTAAATCGGCCGGTCAATATTAATCAACCGATATTCAAAGAATTTACGGTAAAGTATCAGATGATTTTTTATAAAGACGTATATGAAGTCTTGACTTGAAGGCATATCGGAATCCGTTGACGGGAGCGGAAAAATTCAGAGCGTTTCGGCTTTATTTATCTTAGCGTTCCATCGTTTATGGAATAATTTTAATCGGTTTGCCGGGGTAATTTCCAAAAAAGCCGGGCGTATTGCAGTCCGTCGTTTCGGCGGATATTTTGTTAAAGCTTTTACAATCACGGCACACTTGTCCGCGCCGACAAGAGCGGCGGCAGTGTAATTTTGCATATGAAAAACAGATATAAAAATTTTTTTATTATTACGTTTATGGGTGCCGCGGCCTTCGGGTTGTCGTTTTTGCCGTTGGGCGCGGCCGTCTGGTGGCTGCGCATAGGCGGCGTGATTTTTATATTGGCTGGCGTAAGCCTGCTTTTTATCCGAGATAAAAAGCCTCAGCCAGTCAACGAGCAATACCGCTACGCTTTGAAAGACAGCATTATGTCCGCGCCTGAACGGGAGCTTTACGTCCGTCTGCAAGCGGCCGCCGGCAGAGAGTTTGAGGTTTTTCCGCAGATAGCGCTTGCGGCTATCATAGATAAAGTGAATTTCGGCTCTTACCGCAACGAGCTTTTCCGCATTGTGGATTTCGTCTTGTGCGACAGACGCACTTTAAAGCCTAAGCTTATAGTGGAGCTCAACGACGCCAGTCATAAGCGTGCGGACAGAATAGCTCGCGACGAAAAGGTAGCCTGCATAGCCGCGCGCGCCGGCATCAACGTGCTTACAGTGACTCTTGATGAAATTCCTGACGAACGTGCGTTAAGGAAAAGAATTTTAAGCATGGCCGCGTGAATATATGCGCATATTTTGGCTTTTACAGGCGTTTTTTCCTTTTTTATATGGACTGTTGCGCATTGAGTTTGTCAATTTTGATGCGAGCGTATTAAATTATAAAGAGATAAAAAGATAAACCGGGATTTATGCGGGAACGATATCGTGAATTGGATTGATGAAGCGGCTGCCAGGCTGAAAAAGAAAAATCAAATTTTATTTACAAAAGGCTCGGAATATATGCAGGATTTAATCTTGTTATTTCAAAGCCAAAGCCATAGAGTTATCTCTTTGTGGGCATTTGATTTTGCGGAGGAATCAATAAGCTTATTGGACGGAAAATATCCCGAGGAATGCAGGCCGAAAGAGGCGTTAGATGCGGCTAAAGATTGGGCGGCTGGTCGGATTGACATGCGTATGGCGCAGAGAAAAATTTTAGACTGCCACGCTTTTTCAAAAGAAATTGATTGCAGGGAAGACGTTGCAAGGTGTCATGCGATCGGTCAGGCTTGCGCTACCGTGCATACCGCAGGTCATGCGATCGGATATCCGATATATGATTTATCTGCGATTATCTATAAACTCGGTTTAAATAATTGCAAGGAAGCCGTTGAGCAGCGCAAGCAGGAATATATAGATAAATTGTTTTATTGGAACAGGCATTTGGAAGAATGCGGCGTAGAATGGGCGGATTTTATGCTGAAATAGCCTGCCGCTTTATATGGTGCAGTAAAGTCATTGATATTCTTAATCGGTTTAAAACCGAAAGGGAGACGTTTGCTCTATTTATTGTTCATATGCACATAGAAGAATTTATTGCGGAACAGCGTAGGCGTGGTCTTTTCGTGATATTTGAAAAACTTTACAAATGAATTTTCATCCTCAAAGCCGCACATGGCGGCTATTTCTTTTATAGTAAAGTTGGTATTTATCAGCTGAGATTCGATGTAGCCAAGCCGCTGTTTTATTATTCCCGTTTTTATATCCGTTCCGAATTCGCGTTTGTAGGTCCTGGACAGATAATCCGCGCTGTAACCGAAGCGTTTACTTATCCTGGCGACGCTTAATTGTTTCCTGGCGTTTATGCGGATATATTCGTCCAGGTCGTATGCCAGCTTATTACGGCATTCTTTGTTATCATTAAGTGAAAGTAAAAATTTCAGCAATGTCAGCTCGCACAGCTCCGTCGAGGTCTTTGACAAGTGCATGATTTCCTTGAAAATTCTTTCAGCGTTCAAGTCGGACGGATGGCATAGCTTGGGTAGTTTAAGCGCCGAAATATCGTCCGAGAAAAAATGCAGCCAGTAAAAGGCGGTATGTCCTCGGCTTTCTTCCGTACCGCCGTGCTCCAGTCCCGGCTCAAGAAGAAGCATATCGCCCTTTTTAAAGCGAAAGTTTTTTTCCTTTTCCCTTATTTTGACCTCGCCCTCGGTGACAAAAATAAGCTCGTAGGTATTTATCGTAACGGTCGGATGTATCCAATCGGCTTCCGTATCGAAAAGGCCCATATTTGAAAACGCAACGTTAATTTTGCCGTCAATACTGATCCTGTCTCTTATACA
>USBU01000011.1 GCA_900553005.1 uncultured Eubacteriales bacterium
TCGGCAGCGTCAGATGTGTATAAGAGACAGCCCTTGTTATATTTACAGCCCTTAAGTCCGCATTTTAAATCCTTCATAATTTTACCTCCTTTGGATTATATTTATTATGAGTAAAACGCTCGGCCGTTATTCATTATCCGCTGTGTATTTAGGCTGTAAAATCGAGGGATTTTTTTATTTTCCGCGATAATCGTTTTTTTAGCCGATACAGTCCGGCAGTGGGACGTATTATCCTTTTTTGTTTGTGTTTTTCTCAAAATAAATTGCAAAAAACTGTAAATTTTAGTATGTTAACGCTTTGCGCCGCGTTATTTCGGGATAACGGCTCGGACGCTTTTGGCCGTTTAGCGCAGACGGTCAAGATGATTTAAGAATTTTAGGCTTGACCTGATATCGGCGGCGCTTTTTACGATTTCCCGGTATCGCTTCCCGGCGGATAAAGCGTTTTAATTTTTCGCGGCCGTGTAAATATTGTTTTGTCAACTTGACAAAATTAATCGGAAAGTATAGAATATAACAAAACACGGAGGTATGAAAATATGAAAGTTGTGCTTACTGCCGACGTAAAAGGTCAGGGCAAAAAAAACGATATAATAAACGTCAGCGACGGATACGCGCGCAATTATCTGATTAAAAATAAGCTTGCGGTGGAAGCGACTCCCTCTATGATAAACAGTCTGGAAATAGCGAGAAAGGCGGACGAGCATCGCAAAGCCGTTGAGAAAGCGGAGGCCAAAGCCTTGGCGGACCGTATTTCGGGCATGAACGTCAAAGTGAAAATCAAGGTGGGAGAGACGGGTAAGCTTTTCGGCGCTCTTAATACTCAGAGTATTTCCGACGCGCTTAAGGCGGCCGGCGTCGATATAGATAAAAAGAAAATCGTTCTTGACGAAGTCGTTAAGTCCGTCGGCACATACGAGGTGGTCGTCAAGCCCTATGCGGAAATTTCCGCTAAAATCAAGGTTACCGTAGAGGCGCTGTAAAACGCGGTCTTAAACGCCTCTTTTATGCCAGGGAAAATCGTGAGAATATTTTATGGAGAGGTTTGGTATGGTGGAAAAAAAGGACAGGAAAAAAGCTACCACCTTTTACGTGGTGCTGATAGCGTTATTTTCCGCGCTTGTCTGCGTTCTTACGGTTTTCGTTCAGATTCCGGTGGGATTCGGATATATAAATTTCGGCGACGCGCTTATTTTTATCGCCGCTTCGATGCTGGGGCCTATCGGGGGCGCCGTTGTTGGCGCGCTAGGCTCATCGCTGGCCGATATATTTACCGGTTTTGTGGTTTACGCTCCGTTTACCTTTGTGATAAAGGGTGCGGAGGGTTTTTTATGCGGCATACTTTATCTTTACGTTTTTAAAAAACAGCGGCCGATTCTGCGCCGTCTGTACTCTATGCTGATTGCCGGCTCGGTCATAATAGTCGGTTATTTTCTTACCGACTGGATTTTGTTCGGCTGGGCGGCATCTTTGTTTAATTTTATTTCCGGACCGATTCAGGTCGGCGTTTCGCTTATTATAGCTATGATAATCATGCCGCGCGTGCCAGTGCTGTTTGAAAGTGTCAAACAGCATACCGATAACGACGATGAGGAGCAGTTTGAGCTTGAGCAAAGCAAGAAGAATCCGTCCGGCGAGCACGCGGAAGAAAACGACGCGGCCGGGGACGATAAAGCCGATCGAGGATAATTTTTGCTTTTGGAGGATAAAATTCTTTCTGCTATGAAATGGTGGGATAATTTTAAAAGAAACAGACAGCTGAAACGAAAGCAAACTTCGGACAGGCGCGCGCTGAAGCGTACACGTATGCTCAAAAACGGAGCGGTAAAGCGCAAGGGCCGTGCGGCGCTTTGTCTTGGCGGCGGCGGGGCGCGCGGCTTTGCGCATATCGGCGCGCTTCAGGCATTTAAGGAGGCCGGTATTGATTTCGATATTGTCGTAGGCTGTTCGGCGGGCAGTATCGTGGGCGCGCTGTACGCTGCCGGCGTAGAGCCCAAAGAAATTCTTGCGCATGGCTCGACGCTTAAAATGAAGGATATCAAAAAAGGCTTTATTTGGTCTCCGGACGACTCGATGAAAATAGGCAAAATAGTTTCCGACATAATAGGCGACAAGGATTTTAAAGATCTTAAAAAGCCTTTTTGCGCCGTTGCTACCGACCTGGTGGAGGGCAAACAGGTTATTCTCGACAAGGGCAGCGTGGCTGTGGCTGTGGCTGCCTCAAGCACCGTACCGCTGTTTTTTAAGCCTTTGGTTGTCGGAGACAAGCATCTGGTGGACGGGGGACTGTTAAATAATATTCCGGCGGACGTCTGCAGAATGCTGGGCGCGGATTACGTTGTCACCGTTGACGTTAATCCCACGCGAGGCGGCGGCACAAAGGAGCTTGGTCTGGTAAGCGTTCTTAAGGCTTCGTTCGACATAATGGGAGCCAACGCGTCGGTGCACGGTCTGATAAATTCCGATATTATAGTTGCGCCTGACTTGTCGGCTTTTAAGGCGACGGACAAGGAGGGCTACGAGGAAATGTATAGGCTGGGTTACGAGGCGGCAAAGGCTAAGTGCTCTGAAATAATAGGTCTGATATATAAATAAGATCGGGTTTTTATTACTTATGCGCATGTGCGCATGGATTTAAACGCCGCGTCCGGCGGCAGGGGAGAAAAATTCATGGCTAAAAAAACAGGAGGCTCTAAGGCAGGATATAAGGCGCATTGGGGCGTAAGAATTCTGATAGTACTGCTGATCGGCGTAATATTGGGCGTGAGTTTGCTGTTTGAAAATAAAATCAACGCGGCGCTGGGGCTTACCAAGGTTAATGAGACGGAATACGACGGCACCGACGCTTCGGATATTATACAGCAGACCGTCGGAGACGATCTTAACGTGCATTTTGTGGACGTGGGGCAGGGCGACGCATGTATTATAGAGCTGCCCGATGATAAAAACGTTATAATAGACGGCGGAGAAAAGGACGCCAGAGACGCTATTTTGTCTTACATAGAGGAAAATATCAAGGACGACGATGGTAAAACGATTTCGTATTTTGATTACGCAATACTTACTCATACCGACTCGGATCACTGCGGCTCGCTGGACGACGTGCTGAACGCTTATCCTGCGGAGGTGTTTTACCGGCCCAATGTGCTTTGTACCTATAATGGCTTCAGCGATCCGGACGCGGCGCTGCTTACGCCGGACTGCGCCGAAAAATCTACGAAAGCATATATGGAGGTGCTTGCGGCCGCAGATAAAAGCGATCCGGAGGTACGTATAAATTCGTGGGAGCTTGCGCCCATTGAGCCGGACGGGTTGGAGCCGGGAGACGCGGGCTATTACTCCATTACGTTTTACGGGCCTAACAGCAATGCGTATAAGGATTGGAACAATTACTCGCCGATAATGATACTGGAGTATGAGGGCGAACGCATCGCTCTTACCGGCGATTGCGAAAAGGAAGGCGAGGCGGAATTCGCGGCCAAAGCGAGCAAAGGCGAGGGAAAGTTTGCCGTTTTTGACGACACTTATGCGGTCAGCGTCATAAAAGCCGGTCATCACGGAAGCCGCACCAGTACGGGAAAGGAGTTCATAGAGGCGGTCACGACTCCGCAATCCGTGGAAAATACGCTTATAATAATAAGCTGCGGCGCCGATAATAAGTACAAGCATCCGCATCAGGAAAAGCTGGAGGAATTTAAAGAGCTCGGCTTTAAGGATGAAAACATTTTGCGCACAGATCAAAACGGCAGTATAGTTCTTTCCGTTCGGCTTGACGAGGCTACGGGACAAATGAGGCTGTTTTACGGCGCCGATCCCATGGTGAAAACGCAGGAAACAACTATCGATTGGCGCTATATCGCGCTTGCGATTTTTGTGGCGGCGGCTATGATAATTTTAATTGAGCCGGCCGTTAAAAAGGCTAAAAGTGCCGCGCGTAAAAGAAGCAGATAACGTTTTGCCGGCGGATTGCGCCGCGTCGCTTCCTTAAAACGGTGCGTCCGAATTGCATGACGGACGAAATGCGCTCTTGCAGAATATACGAATAACGGTTCGTTTGTTTGTGCGGACCGTTTTTTTATTACGTAAAAACGCGTTTTGTCTGCTTGCAAACAGTATTGAATAATAAATGCGCATACATACAATGGACGTATCCGGCAAGGAAATAAGACGACGGAAAAAATGATTACGCTATGTCCGTAATAAATGTCGGAGTTATATAGGGAAATTACGCTGCAGCCGTCAGACGTTGCGTAAAGCGCCGCCGCCGGATTGAACGGCGGATATATTTTTCCGTTTTAAAGGGAAAAATCAAATTATTCATAAAATTTACTTGACACATACCCTGCAGGGGTATATAATGTAAATACCCTGCGGGGGTATCGCAAGGAGATGATAAATTATGACTGAAAATACGGAATCGATATCTGAATGCGTCGCGTGCTCCGGTCGTACTAAAAAAAGAAGCGGCGAGGAGCTTGGCGCGCTTCTTAACAGGCTGAGCCGTATAGAGGGACAGGTACGGGGAATAAAAAGCATGGTCGAGAAGAGCGCTTACTGCGTGGATATACTTATTCAGGTATCCGCGGTTACGGCCGCGCTCAATTCCTTTAACAGGGAATTGCTTGCCGAGCATATACGCACCTGCGTGACGGACGATATCAAAGCGGAGAGGGTCGATGCCGTGGACGAGCTGGTGGAAGTTTTGAAGAGATTGATTAAATAAGGAGAATTTTATGCAGCAATACAACGTTACCGGCATGAGCTGCGCCGCATGCAGCGCGCGCGTGGAAAAAGCGGTTTCGGCAGTCGAGGGCGTTACGTCCTGCTCGGTAAATCTGCTTACTAATTCCATGGGCGTCGAAGGCGGCGTTGCGCCTGATAAAATAATAGCCGCGGTTGAAAAGGCGGGTTACGGAGCTTCGCTTAAGGGTGAAAGCAGAAAAAGCGGCGGTGAAAAGCTGACCGCGGACAGGGAGACGGGCAGACTTAAAGCGCGGTTGATTTCTTCTTTGGTCTTTCTTGTCGTTTTGATGTACTTTTCAATGGGGCATACCATGTGGGGCTGGCCGCTGCCCGAGGCGCTTGCAAGCAATCCCATGGCGCTGGGGCTGACACAGTTATTATTGACAGGCGCAGTCCTGATCGTCAATCAGCGTTTTTTTATCAGCGGATTTAAAAGCCTTGTGCGAGGAGCGCCTAATATGGATACGCTGGTATCAATGGGGGCGGGCGCGGCTTATGTTTACAGCGTATATGTACTGTTTGCCATGAGCGCTGCCCTGTCGTCGGGAAATACCGGGCTGGCCGCAGGATATTTGCACGAGCTGTATTTTGAGTCCGCGGCTATGATTCTGACGTTGATTACAGTCGGAAAGACGCTGGAAGCGCGCGCCAAGGGAAAAACGACCGACGCTATAAAGAGTCTTATGAAGCTTGCGCCCAGGACGGCGACAGTCATAAGACAGGGCGCGGAGGTAACCGTTCCTGCGGATGAGGTCGTAAAAGGCGACATTTTCGTGGTGCGTCCCGGCGACAGCATACCGGCCGACGGAGTGGTCGTCAGCGGCGAAAGCGCCGTCAACGAATCTGCGCTTACGGGAGAGAGCATTCCGGTAGACAAGACTGCCGGCGACAAGGTGAGCGCCTCTACGACTAACGTCTCTGGCTATCTCAAATGCGAGGCTTTACGCGTGGGCGAGGATACCTATTTATCGCAGATCATCAAGATGGTTGAGGGGGCTTCCGCTACAAAGGCGCCCATCGCCAAGGTTGCCGACAAGGTTTCCGGGATTTTCGTTCCGGCGGTAATAGGTATTGCCGTCGTTGCGGCGGTTGTCTGGCTCATTGCCGGACAGAGCTTCGGCTTTGCGCTTGCGCGCGCGATTTCCGTACTTGTCATTTCCTGTCCGTGTGCCTTGGGGCTGGCGACACCCGTGGCGATCATGGTAGCCGGCGGTAAGGGAGCTAAAAACGGCATATTGTTCAAAACCGCCGAATCGCTGGAAATGACCGGCCGCGCGGATATCGTCGTGCTGGACAAAACCGGTACGATTACCGCGGGAAAGCCCGAGGTGACCGACGTTATTCCCGTAGGAATCGATGAAAGCGAGCTTATTTCAGTTGCGTATTCCTTGGAAATAAAAAGCGAGCATCCTTTGGCTAAAGCGGTTACCGCTTACGCGGAGGAGCGCGGCGCAAAATCGTTTGAGGCGGATTCGTTCATCGCATATGCCGGCAGCGGAGTTTCGGCCGTTTACGGTAAAAGCGAGCTGTACGCCGGCAATCTTAAGTTTATGCGTTCAAAGGGCGCGGTGTCCGAGACCATAACGCAAGAGGCGGAAAAGCTGTCGGGCGACGGTAAAACTCCTTTGCTTTTCGGCCGTGACGGGAGCGTTATAGGAATAATAGCCGTAGCTGACGAGATTAAAAAGGACAGTCCGCAGGCGATCGCTCAGCTTAAGCGCATGGGCGTGCGCGTGGTGATGCTTACGGGCGATAACGAGCGCACGGCCGCCGCGGTGGGCCGCAAAGCCGGAGTCGACGAGGTTATAGCGTCGGTCCTGCCCGACGGTAAGGAGCGTGAGATTCAAAGGCTTCGTCAGCGCGGCAAGGTCGTCATGGTGGGCGACGGGATCAACGACGCGCCCGCCCTTACGGCCGCGGACGTTGGTATTGCCGTAGGTGCGGGGACGGACGTTGCCGTGGACGCGGCGGACGTGGTGCTTAGCGGCAGCAGCCTTTTGGACGTGCCCGGAGCGCTCAGGTTGGGACGGGCGGCTCTTGCTAACATACACGAAAATCTTTTTTGGGCGTTTTTTTACAACGTTGTCGGAATTCCCCTTGCGGCGGGGTTGTGGATACCGATTTTCGGCTGGACGATGAATCCAATGTTCGGCGCGGCGGCAATGAGTCTTTCCAGCATTTGCGTGGTGGCCAACGCGCTTCGATTAAATTTGTTCGATATAAGAAAGGAACGCAAGTACAGAAAAAAATCAATAAAGGAGAATATTGTTATGGAAAAAACTTTGAAAATTGAAGGCATGATGTGCGGACATTGCTCCGGCCGCGTCAAAAAGGCGCTTGAGGCCGTAAACGGAGTTAAAAGCGCGGAAGTCAGCCATGAAAACGGCAGCGCCGTAATCGTTCTCGATAAGCCGGTTGACGACGGCGCGCTTATCGCCGCCGTTGAAAACGAAGGCTATAAGGTGGTTTGACGGGCAGAAAAGCCTCCGGAAAAGCTTGACTTTCCGGAGGCTTTTTGTTGCTCCCGACAGGGAGTTTTGCGTGAAGGTAAAAAACCGCCCCGTAACGGACGGGTCCGACCGACGCCCGGTTTTGATACGGTGTCGGCATTGCTTCATCATTTGCGTGAAAAACGCATATTTTATTTTTTCAGCTGTTAACGGCGATCAATTAATATAACGCGCTTAAAGGTAAATCCCTGCCGTTATATTTCAAAATGATCGCGGCTTGATTGAGTGGGCGGCATTTTGTCGCCTTTTTTAACGTAAACCGTACCTACCATGGTGCCGTTTTCGTTGATTACGTTATACGTGCCGGATACGGGCGCGATTTCACCGCTTGTAAGTTTAGTCATGTTTGTTACCTCCTTTGTTTGTATTATGTATTTCGGGGCGCTGCTATATGCGGCCGCGCGATTGACAAATTATTCTTTTTGTGCGATAATCAGTAAAACCGAGCAAAAGAAAATTTTGTAATTTACGGAGTTGCAGCTATGATTAAAATTGTGGGAGTGGGCATCGAAAAAGGCGACGTTACCGAAAAAGGCCTGAGGGCCATAGCGGGCGCCGACCGCGTTTTCTCGCGCGTAAAGCTTTGGTTCGAGACCGAAGCGCTCAGCGATTCTTATACAGGGGAGGCGGACTATTCGCAGCTTGACGGATTTATCGCGGAAAAAGTCGTCGCCGCTTCCGACAGCGGTCTGAGCGTAGTTTATTGCGCTTTGGGCGACGGATTTACCGATACCGCCGCCGCGGAAATAGCACGCATGAGAGAGACGGAGTTTATACCCGGGGTGTCCGAGTATCGCGGAAGAACGCCTCATTCCGGCGTCAGCTTTATTTCGGCTTACGACGTAAGCGGCGATACGCAGATTGATACCTCCGTTCCGCTTGTAATTTACGGTATTGACGACGCTCTCATTGCCGGCAAAGTCAAGCTTGAGCTTGCGGACAGATACGGCGACGAGCAGCCTGCTGTTTTTTCGTCGGGCAAGAGCAGCGCGGCAATCGCGCTTTACGAGCTTGACCGCATGAAGTCGTACAATGGCGCGGCTCTGTTTATCCGCGGCGAGGGCGACGTCTTGAAAAAAAGCCGTTATTCTTTCGGGGACCTAGTGCGGGTGATGACAAGGCTTACGGCCGACGACGGATGTCCGTGGGATAGGGCTCAGACGCATGAAAGCATAAGGATAAATCTGCTTGAGGAGGCGTATGAGGCGGCGGATGCCATCGATAAGCGCGACGCGGAAAACCTGAGGGAGGAACTTGGCGACGTTTTGCTGCAGGCTGTTTTTCACTGCAATATTGCCGAACGCACCGGAGAATTTACGTTTAACGACGTTGTAAGCGAACTGACGGCTAAACTGGTTACAAGACATACTCACATTTTCGGAGAAAATAAGGCGGCGGACGCGGATTCGGCCCTCGGCTTCTGGGAACAGGCAAAGGCTAAAGAAAAAAGCTATAATTCTCTTGCCGGACAGCTTGATAGACTTCCGGACAGCTTTCCGTCTCTTCTTACGGCGGCTAAGGCCTATAAAAAATCGGTTAAAGCAGGCGCGGATTTAAGCGCGGATAAAATAACCGGAAAATTGGCCGGTTTGCTTTCCTCCGGCGTAACCGCCGAAAACGCAGGCGATTTGCTGCTTTACGCGTGCTTTTTGGCAACTGCGGCCAAAGCCGACTGCGAGGCGGAGCTGAATAAGCGCGCCAAAATCTTTATTGCGGACATGAAGGCCGCCGAGGAAGAAAAATCATTGGATAAGGCGGACAAAAGACTTTGACGGAGTGTACCCGCGCGTGCGAGCCGCTGAAAATCGGCGGCGTGACGCTTAAAAACAGATTTACTCTCGCGCCAATGGCCGGTTATACGGACGGAGCCATGAGGCGGCTGGCGGCCGCTGCCGGCGCTGCGCTTACCGTAACCGAAATGGTCAGCGCCAAAGGACTGACATATAACGGAGATAAGTGCGCGGGGCTGCTTATAACGTCTGCTGAGGAGCAGGTTACCGCGGTTCAGCTTTTCGGTCACGAGCCCGAATTTTTTTTCGAGGCGATTAAAAATCTGCCGTATCTCGATAAGTTTGATATTATAGATATAAATATGGGCTGTCCCGTTCCCAAAATAGTCAAGTCCGGCGAGGGCAGCGCGCTTATAAAAAATCCACGGCTGGCTTCAAAAATAGTTCGCGCATGTACGGACGCGTCCGGCGGGCGGCCCGTGACCGTAAAAACGCGCGTCGGTTTTTTCGACGGAGAGGACGTTTCCGTCGATTTCTGCCGTATGCTGGAGGATTCGGGCGCGGCGGCGATAACTCTGCACGGCCGCACACGCGCCATGGGGTATTCTGGCTTAAGCGACTGGAACGCTGTAGAGCGCGTTAAAAACGCGGTTAAGGTGCCGGTAATAGGCAGCGGGGACGCAGATGATAAAAACGCTTTTCGTTTAGCCGGTCTTGCCGACGCCGTTGCCGTGGGCAGATGCGCTATCGGCGACCCGTGGATATTTTCCCGTATGCTGGGCGGCGAAAACCGTATGAGCTTATGCGAGACCTTGCTGACTCATATACAATACATGTTAGATATGTACGGCGACAGATATACCTATACCAATATAAGAAAACATATAGGATATTATTTAAGAGGTATCCGCGGAGGGAAGGAGCTTAAGGCCGCGCTGTATTCCGTCGTCGGCACAAAGGAGCTTATCGCGGCTGTAAAAAGTGCGCTTCATGGGTTTTAGGACAATATTGACCTTTTTGCCGTCAAGTCAGCAATAATATACAGCGGCTTTCGCCCGGCTGCGCTTTACCTTTCCGATATAAAGGGTTATAATTATACCGTATTATATTAAAAGGAGATTTTAGTATGCTTGAAAAGTTTTACGAGCAGAGCGGAGTTGTCGGCGTGCTTGACGCGCGCGCCTATTATATACCGTTCAGGGCCGGAGAGGACGCTTTTGCGCCTCGCGGTAAAAGCGGAAGGTTCATAAGTCTTAACGGCAAATGGAAGATAGACGCTTATGAGAGTATGCTTGACGTAAAGGACGATTTTTTCCTAAGCGCTCCTTCGTCGGAAATCGACGTGCCGTCGTGCGTACAGCTTTACGGTTACGATCACCTGCAATATACCAACGTAAATTATCCTTTTCCGTATAATCCGCCTTACGTGCCCAATCTTAATCCCACGTATCACTATCAGCGGACTTTTAAATTAAAAAAGACGGACGAAAAATATTACCTTAATTTCGAGGGCGTGGATTCATGCTTTTATCTTTATGTAAACGATTCGTTCGCGGGCTTTTCGCAAATTTCGCATCGCCAGTCGGAATTTGACGTAACTGGTTTTGTTAAGGACGGCGAAAATAAGCTTGACGTACTTGTGCTTAAGTGGTGCATGGGCTCTTATCTCGAGGATCAGGATAAGCTGCGTTTTACCGGCATATTCCGCGACGTTTACCTGCTGGCGCGTCCCGAGGGACACGTGATCGACTATAAGGTGGATACCGGTGCGGACGGAACCGTAGGTTTTAAATTGCTGGCCGGAGCCGGAGCCGAGGTGTCTTTTAACGGAGCAAAAAAGACGGTTAAGCCGGGCGAAAGAATCGAATTCCGAGTGGAAAATCCGCGGCTTTGGAGCGCGGAGGATCCGTATCTGTACGACATGACCATCGTTTATAAGGACGAGGTAATAGGGGAAAAGGTGGGCATACGCACTACCTGCGTAAGCGGCGGCGTGTATCTTTTTAACGGTAAGCCGATAAAGCTTAAGGGCGTAAACCGCCATGACTTCAACTGCCGCACGGGCGCGACGGTCACTGTTGAGAATATTATCGAGGACATGAAGCTTATGAAAGAGCTTAACGTCAACGCAATCCGTACCTCGCATTATCCCAATATGCCCGAGTTTTATCAGCTGGCGGATAAGTACGGCTTTTACGTGATGGACGAATCCGACGTAGAGTCGCACGGCGTAGTGTCGCGTTTTACCGGGCACGAAAACGCCAATTACGATCAGATTGCCGACGATCCGCAGTTTATGCAGGCCATCCTCGACAGACAGATATGCAACGTTCAGCGCGATAAAAACCGTCCGTCGGTCATTATCTGGTCTATGGGCAACGAGTGCTCTTACGGCGAGAATTTTGCACGTGCGCTGAGGTGGATAAAGGCTAACGACGACCGTCCCGTTCATTACGAAAGCTTGTGGCACGTTGACAGAAAAAAGCGCGGAGAGGATTTTTATTATTCCGAGCCCGTGGATATGGTCAGTCGTATGTATCCTCAGCCCTCATGGATGACGGAAGGCTATCTGGACGACAAACGTGAATACCGTCCGCTTGTACTGTGCGAATATTGTCACTCTATGGGCAACGGCCCGGGAGATTTTAAGGCTTACTGGGATATAATTTATACTTCCGACCGTTTTATGGGCGGCTTTGTCTGGGAATGGGCGGATCACGGCGTACTCTTCGAGGGCAAGGGCCTCAGGTACGGAGGCGATTTCGGGGAGACTTTGCACGACGGTAATTTCTGTATGGACGGAATCGTTACCGCCGACCGCCAAATAATGGGCAAAACCCTGGAAATGAAAAAGGCCTACGAGCCGGTGCGCTTTGTAAAGGAAAATAATACGCTTTCCGTTAAATCGCTTTGTTATTTCCGGCCCGTTACCGGCGTGCTGACCGTGACTTATAAAAATATGGGCAAGGTTGTCGGGGAAGATAAGCACAACGTGTCTATCAAGCCCGGAGAGACCTTTACCGTCAACGTGGAATCAGCTCATGTCGTCATTGCTTCCGTAACTTTGTCGGAGGATTTCGGTCTTTTGAAAAAAGGACATGAGATCGCGCGCGAGGGCTGGACCGAAAAGGCGGCCGTTGCCACCGATAAAAAGCTTTCGTCCGTAAAAATCACCGAAAACGGCAGGTATATCGACGTTACGACTCCTTCGGCTGCCTACAGGCTGGATAAGGCCTCGGCCGCTTTGATGTCAATCCGCGGCAAAAACGGCGAAATCCTTAAAACGCCTCTTGCGCTTAATCTGTGGCGCGCCCCTACCGACAACGACATGTATGTCAAAAACGAATGGTATAAGTGCCGCTATTATGAAATCTTCAGCGAGGTGCGCTCTGTTTCCGCAGCAAACAACGTCGTGCGTTTTACTGGCAATATATCCCCTGTAAAGCTGGAGCCGGTTGCGGAATATACGCTTACCTACGAGTTTTACGACAACGCGGTATCTGTTAAAATCGATTATGAATTTGCGTCTTATGCAAAATATCCGCCGCGCGTAGGACTTGTTGCGGCTCTCGATAAAAAATTCGACAGAGTGCGTTATTACGGTTACGGTCCGGGCGCCGCTTATATCGACCGCCGCATTTCGTGCGTCAAGGACGTTTATGAATCAAGCGTCGGCGGGCTTATGGAGCGCTACGTAAAGCCTCAGGAAAACGGCAGTCATTACGGCACGGAATTTATGGAAATTACTGACGGAAAAACAATCTTGCGCGCGGAGGACGGCTTCTCTTTTTCGGCGTTGCCGTATTCGTCCAAGCAGCTTACAGACTGCAAGCACGACTGGGAGCTGCCCGAGCGGGAAAACACCTGGCTTAGTCTTGACTTCTATATGTCGGGCGTCGGCTCCAATTCCTGCGGACCGCAGCTCGACCAGCGATGGGAGGCTCCCAAAAAAGGCAAGGGAAGCATTACTCTTTTGATAAAGTAATCGGGCGCTCTGATTTTTAAGCATGTAAAATTCCGGTTGCTTTTAGTAAAATTTCAATAAAAGATTGCCGCGGAGAAATTTCGTTCTCCGCGGCTTTTTTGCCGTTATCGGTCGATTACGGTTTCACGGTTTTTCATGACCTCGCCGCGTCTGAAGCAATTTGCCGAGTGATCGTTGATTATACCGCAGGCTTGCAGATGCGAATAAACCGTGACCGGGCCGGCAAATTTAAATCCTTGTTTTTTAAGCTGTGCGCTGATAAACTCCGATAAATCGTTTTTTGCCGGCAGATCTCCGTTTAAGTGGTCAGGGTACAAATGGATTTTATTGTCCGCCAGTCGCCACAGATATTTGCTGAACGAGCCGTTTTCTTCCGCTATTCTGACAAATATTTTCGCGTTGTGTATGACGGCTCTTATTTTTCTTTCCGATTTTATCATGTTTTCCGCGGCCATTATTCGGTCGATATCTGTTTGACCGTATTGCGCAACCTTGCGGTAATCGAAGTTATCGAAGCATGCCCTGAATATATCGCGCTTATTCAGCATCATATTCCAGTTAAGTCCGCATTGCATTACTTCCATCGAAAAAAATTCGAATTGCGCGTTATCGTCAAACAGAGGAACGCCCCATTCAGTATCGTGGTAACGCTCCATTTTTTCGTTTACCGTACACCATTTGCATTTTGTCATAAATTTCATCACCGCGTAATAAGGGATTTATTGTCTCTTTACATGATAACATAATCCGTAGTAAAAAGCAATTTACAGGCAGACATTTTTTAAGTTACGGCCTGCGGAAGAAAAAGCGGCCGCACGGCAGAAAAGCTTTCGGCCGTCGTATATTTGTTACGCGCGGGGCCGGCCGACGCTTGAAAAGACTGTAAAGCTTGCGGGAATCTGAAAGGGCGGAATATAGCCGTGTTGAGCTTTATAATCCGCCTTAAATAGTTTTTGACTGAATAGACTGAGACGACGTTATTTGAAAAGCGGCCGTGCAAAGCGGATTCGTTTTTATGCGCGCGGTTTTTATTTTAAAAAATTATAACAAAAATCTTGACAAAGGACGCGATCGATAGTATAATAATTTAGCAGTTAATAATATTGACTGCTAATAAACAAAACGGGCGATTGCTAAATCGCGTAATTATACGGAGGCAGTAAAAAATGAAGCAATTTAAAACGGAATCGAAACGAATACTCGATCTTATGATCAATTCGATTTACACCAACAAGGAAATTTTTTTGAGAGAGCTTATTTCCAACGCAAGCGACGCCATAGACAAGCTGCATTTCGCATCGCTTACCGACAGTTCAGTCGATACGGATTTCAAAATCGAAATCAAGGCCGACAAGACAGCGCGCACGCTGACCGTTTCGGATAACGGAATAGGAATGACGAAGGAAGAGCTTGAGAAAAATCTGGGCACGATCGCCGAATCCGGCACGCTTGCTTTTAAAAATAAATCCGAGGAAAAAACAGATC
>USBU01000012.1 GCA_900553005.1 uncultured Eubacteriales bacterium
AGATCTACACCTATTAAGTCGTCGGCAGCGTCAGATGTGTATAAGAGACAGGCGAAAAATTATCGGAGAGCAGTTTATCAGGGTATTTGAGGCCGAAGCGAAAAAATTAGGTAAAATCAACGTTCTTGCGCAAGGCACCATTTACCCTGACGTCGTGGAAAGCGGCAGCGGAGATTCTGCTGTGATAAAAAGTCATCACAACGTAGGCGGTTTGCCGGACGTAATAGCTTTCGACGAAATTGCGGAGCCGCTTAAGTATCTGTTTAAGGACGAGGTGCGTAGGGCCGGACTTCAGCTTGGGATTCCGGAAGCTTTGGTCTGGAGACAGCCGTTTCCCGGTCCAGGGCTTGCGGTAAGAATAATCGGAGAGGTCACAAGAGAAAAGCTTGAGCGGCTGCGCGAGGCGGACGCAATTTTCCGGGAGGAAATAGACCGCGCGGAGCTTAAGAACTCCGCCGATCAGTATTTTGCCGTGCTTACGGATCTGCGCAGCGTCGGAGTGCAGGGCGACGCGCGTTCCTATGGTTGCACTGTGGCGTTGAGAGCCGTAAGCACCGACGATTTTATGACGGCCGAGTGGACCAGGCTGCCTTATGAGGTACTGGAAAGAGCAAGCGTCAGGATCACCAACGAGGTGAGCGGCGTCACGAGAGTTGTGTACGACATTACGTCAAAGCCGCCGGCGACTGTGGAGTGGGAATAGGGAGGAGCATATGACTAAATACATATTTGTAACGGGAGGCGTGGTTTCGGGACTGGGTAAAGGTATTACGGCCGCGTCCTTGGGCAGGCTGCTTAAGCTGAGAGGACTGAAAATTGCCGCGCAAAAGCTGGATCCGTACATCAACGTTGATCCCGGGACAATGAGTCCTTATCAGCACGGAGAGGTGTACGTGACCGAAGACGGGGCGGAGACCGACCTGGATTTAGGTCATTACGAGCGCTTTATTGACGAAAATCTGAACAAATATTCCAACCTTACCACCGGCAAGGTTTATTGGAACGTTCTCAATAAGGAGCGGCGCGGCGAATATTTGGGCTCTACCGTTCAGGTCATACCGCATATTACCAATGAAATCAAGGAATTTGTTTATAACGTCGGCAAAAAGACCGGCGCGGACGTGGTGATTACCGAAATCGGCGGCACTATCGGAGATATCGAATCTCAGCCATTTATAGAGGCGGTCCGTCAGATTTCCCTGGAGGTCGGCAGAGAAAACAGTTTGTTTATTCACGTTACGCTGGTGCCGTTTCTGCGCGGCTCCGATGAGCATAAATCAAAGCCGACGCAGCATTCCGTAAAGGAGATGCAGGGCATGGGCGTAAATCCAGATATTATCGTTCTTCGCTGCGACGAGCCGCTGGAAAAGTCGATTTTCAAAAAGATTTCGATGTTCTGCAACGTAAAACCTGACTGCGTGATAGAAAATATTACGCTTCCCAATCTTTATGAAGCGCCGCTGATGCTGGAAAAATCGAATTTTTCGTCCGTGGTGTGCAGAGAGCTTGGGATAGACGCGCCCCAACCCGATCTTAAGGAATGGTCGCAAATGGTCGAGCGCATAAAATCGCGCAAGGGCGTTGTCAATATAGGGCTTGTGGGCAAATACGTAGGCCTTCATGACGCGTATCTTTCAGTTGCTGAGGCGCTTAGGCATGCAGGTTACCACCACGATGTTCATGTTAAAATACATTGGATAGATTCCGAAAACATAACCGCCGACAACGCGGGCAAGCAGTTGTCGGGACTGGACGGCATTCTAGTGCCGGGCGGTTTCGGCAGCCGCGGAATAGAGGGAATGATAGTCGCGGCAAGGTATGCCAGAGAAAACATAATTCCGTATTTCGGAATTTGCCTGGGAATGCAGATTGCGGTCATTGAATTTGCCAGAAACGCGGCGGGGCTAGAGGATGCAAATTCGGGGGAATTTGACGAACAGTGCAAGCATAAGGTCATTGATTTTATGCCAGGACAAAGCGATGAAATCGACAAAGGCGGAACCTTACGGCTGGGGGCGTATCCCTGCAGTATTATGCCCGGCACGACGATGGAGCGCTGTTACGGTGCGGGAGTCGTCAGCGAGCGGCACAGACACCGCTACGAGTTCAACAACGATTACCGCGGTTTGCTTCAGGATTGCGGACTCGTGCTCAGCGGCTCCTCACCCGACGGCAGGCTTGTTGAAACGGTGGAGCTGTCCGACAGGCCGTTTTACGTCGGAGTTCAATTCCATCCGGAATTTAAAAGCAGGCCCAACAAGCCTCACCCTCTTTTTAAAGGTTTTATCGGCGCGGCTTTGACTTATTCCGGACGGCGTAAAGACTGATTTGCGGCAAGTGTTTTTAAATCTTGCCGCTGCGGGCGCGCGGCCGTTTTTAATATCTTATGCGGAGCGGTCTGTTTGGATTTTCAGAGCGGATTACCGATGCTGCCGTCGGGCGCGGAGCCGCTGGCTTACGTTTCGGAATCCGGCTCGTCTATAGTCGTTCTATCTCAAAAAAGGGCTGCGGAATCGTTTTTTAATACTGGCCTATTTGTATTCGCCTAAAAACGCGCTGTTGGCGTCAAATAATTCGTCGCACATATGCTGTATTTCTTCTAAGGAGCAGACGGCGGAGCACAGCGGATCCATGCAGACCGCGCGATAGACCGATTCTCTGCTTTTTTGCATTGCGGCGTCCACAACCATCGATTCTATGCGCGCCGTAGTGTTTACCAATACGGCAAGATGCTCGGGCAGAGGACCTGCGATTGTCGTTTTAAAGCCCATTCTGTCTGCAACTACCGGAATTTCCACGCATGCGTCGGCCGGAAGATTCGGGACTGAACCGCGGTTTAGCACGTTGCCGTTAAAGACGAAGGGCTTGCCGTCTCCGATGCGCGCGTTGAAAATATCCGCGGCGTATTCGTTGCTTTTTTCTGGATTGAATTCCTTGTCAAGCCAGTCGTCGTACTGTTTTAAACCTTCCGCCTTTCTTTTTTTTCTCAGCTCAAGCGAAAAAGCGTGGCGGCCCGGATTCCAATTCGTTCCGTCAGTGCAGTATTTTTCTATAAGGTCCGGTCTTTTTCTGAACCACGGATTGTATTCGGAGTTGTGACCGCTGGATTCGGTGGCATAATAACCGAGTTTTAAAAACATCTCGTTTCTGACCTGTTCACGGTTGTAATAATCGGGATTTTCCAGCAGCTTTCTGAGGCGCGGATAAAGGTCCTTTCCTTTATGTTCCAGAACGGTGTAAAATGCCTGATGGTTTACGCCGACGCAATGATATGTTATCTCGTCGCAGGGCACGTCAAGCCATTCGGCAAGCATTTTGACGGTGCCCTGAACGCTGTGGCAAAGACCGGTCACCTCGACGCCCGAATATTTCTGCATAGCGCCGCAAAGCATGGACATGGGATTGGTATAATTCAGGAAAACCGCCTTAGGACAGTATTTTTCTATGTCGCGGCAGATGTCCAGCATTAGCGGAATGTTTCTCAGCGCGCGGAAAATTCCGGATACGCTCCTGGTATCGCCGACGTTTATGTCGACGCCGTATTTTTCCGGGATCAGAATGTCGTACTGCCAAACGTCCACGTCGCCGTTGAAAACGGTGCATAGCACTCCGTCCGCGTCTTTAAGCGCGCTTGCTCTGTCCGTTGTCGCGGTCACTTTACAGCGGGGGCAATTCATATTGTAAGTAATTCGTTTTACGATTGCTTCGATTTTTTTCAGATTTTCCGCGTTAATGTCCATCAGTGCGAATTCGCATTCTTTAAATGCCGGAAAGCAAAGCAGATCCCTGACGCAGCTTGTCGTAAACTGCAGGCTTCCCGCGCCGATAAAAGCTATTTTCATTATTTTTCCTCCTTGCGGTTTTTTATAAGGTAATTATAATTCATGCCGGCGCAAATGTTAATGTATAATTCGGCGCAAAGCATGGACAAAAATGCTTTTTTCTGTTATAATCGTAAAAAACGGCGGGTGAAAAAATGCGCGTTTACGACGGAAATCTTCTGGATAAAACTAATTTTGTTACGGACAAATTTCTAAAGGTAAACAGCTGCGGCTTTCAAAACGTTTCGTCAGATTTTCAGGTTATACGTAAATCCGGACGAGTGGACTACCACATACTTATGGTTAACGGCGGCGAATGCGAGGCGTTTTTCGGCGGCGGAGCGCACCGTCTTACCGCAGGGGGGATTGTCGTTTATGCGGCGGGAGAAGAGCAAAGATATTTGTTTAAATCGGGAAGCTCCTCTTTGTGGTGTCATTTTACGGGTACTGCCGTTAAGGAAATTCTCGATTCGTGCGGACTTAAAAGCGGAGTATATCCGCTTTTGCGGGACGAAAGAATTTCCGATGTTTTTTCAAAGCTTATCGGCAGATTCCGGCTGCCCGGTTTTGAGGAGTACGCAAACGTTTATCTTTTGCAGCTGATATACGATATTGCGGCGGCTGCGGCGACTCCCGGCAAAAACGATCGAACGTATCCGCTGTTGCCGGCGCTCACGTATCTTAACGCGAATTATGATAAAAAAATCTCCGTGTCGGAGCTTGCTGCAAGGTCGGGTTACTCGAAGAGCGGCTTTCAGCATAAATTTTCAGACGTAATGGGGGTGTCGGTGAAAAAATATCAAAACGAGATCAGACTACGCTGCGCGTGCGAAATGCTTATCTGCACCGGTAATCCCGTTTCCGAGATAGCTTACAGCTGCGGATTCGACGATCCGCTTTATTTCAGTAGAATTTTCAAAAAATACTGTGGCGTATCGCCGTCCGAGTATCGCTCGGCCCGCGGTTTAAATCCGTCGTACAGATAGAGTCGGACGCCGTGGCGCGCTTTTCTTTGCGACGCTATTAAACGCAGCGCGTTTATAATGATATTCCGGTTTGCAACAGACAAGTCCGGCAAAAAAACAATATCGCGGCCTCGGGATTATACGTCAAGAATAATTCGCTTGATTTTTTTCGCTGTAATAAGATATAATAAGACAAAATTAACCTTATCGGTCGGTCTGTCAGAGAATTTTATGAAAAATTATTTTACATTCAGCAAGGGCGAAAAAAAGTACATAGAAGAAGCCGAAACGGCCGGCGAAAGTCTTTTGTCGGAATATGCTACAAAAAGCTCGCAGGCCGTGTATCCTTCCGTGCAGCACGCGGATATTCTGCGGCCGTCTTTTGCGCGCGACGCGGACAGGATATTGCATTGT
Organism: uncultured Eubacteriales bacterium; assembly: GCA_900553005.1. Lineage (GTDB taxonomy): Bacteria > Bacillota > Clostridia > Christensenellales > Pumilibacteraceae > UBA10677. Next base: position 5,201 of record USBU01000012.1, read on the forward strand.
CCGCTTTATAACAGATATTCCGATAAAACTCAGGTGCTTTCCTTTTACAAAAACGATAATATCACCCGTCGGGCGCTGCACGTTCAGCTTGTTTCTAAAATAGGCAGAACTATCGGCCGCGCCTTGAGACTCAATCTGGATCTTATAGACGCCATAGCGCTCGGTCACGATATAGGTCATACTCCTTTCGGGCACAAGGGAGAGGAATATTTGAGCAAATGCTACTGCGACGGTTGCGTTAAGCGCGGCAGGGAACCGCGTTATTTCAATCATAACGTGCAAAGCGCGCGTTATTTCCGCCGGCTTACAAGAAATTATGATTTAAGTCTTCAGACGCTGAGCGGCATTCTTGCGCATAACGGAGAAAAGGTTTGCAGAGAGTATTTTCCGTCCGGGCTTTCCGATTTTGAAAAATTCGATGAAATATTGGAAAAATGCTTTATAGACAACGATTATCACAAGACGTTAAGGCCAAACACGCTTGAAGGCTGCGTAGTGCGGCTGAGCGATATGATAGCGTATGTCGGAAAGGACAGGCAGGACCTCTATCACGCGGGCATGGGGAATAAGGTTGCTGAGTTCAAACAAACGATTTTGGGAGATTCCAATGCCAAAATCATTACCAACATGGTGAAAAATATTGTCAGAAACAGCATAAACAGTCCGTCGCTTAATATAGACGAGGAGGTTTTTGAAGAATTTAAAATGCTTGTCGAGGACAATTACATTAAGATATACCGGGATAAAACGGTGATAGAAAATTATGAAATAGTAGAAGGGCTTATGCCAAAGCTGTATGAAGCTCTATGCGCGGACGTTTTAGCCGGCAACAAAAGGTCTTATATTTACAAACACCATATAAAAGGAATGTATCTTTCCGATATTTATGAAAATATGGGAATACGCGACCATGCCGACGATATTGTTGCCGATTATATAGCCAGTATGACGGACGATTACTTTATTGATCTCTGTCAGGTTTTGCGTATTGACGACGGTTTGGTTTCTGGAATAAAGTATCGGGGATATTTCGATAAAAGAAGTTAAAGGAGTTTTTTATGGGAGTGGCGGCAGAGCTTAAAAAAAGCGGGATTGTGGCGGCGGTAAAGGACGAGGCGGCCTTCAGACAGGCGCTTTCAAGTCCGGCGCGCGTTATTTTTCTGCTTAAAAGCGATTTGATGACGGTCGGAGATACTGTAAGGCGCGCTCACGTCAGCGATAAAAAAATTTTACTGCATATCGATCTTATGGACGGTATCGGCAAGGACGAGGCCGCTGTCAGATACGTCGTGGAAAGGCTTAAGCCGGACGGCATTATTTCTACGCGTCCCAATATCGTTAAATGCGCTAAGTCCGCCGGAATTTTTACGGTTCTGCGCGTGTTTCTGATCGATTCTCAGGGGCTCAGTTCGGCGCTTGTTTACGCTGATAAAATCTGTCCCGATTCGGTGGAAATCATGCCCGGGCTTTTGCCCGAGATGGTCGGTAAATTTACCGCCGATTCGCGCTCGGTCATTGTAGGCGGACTCATTTCCACGCGGGAGGAGGCCGAAAGAGGCTTAAGAGCCGGAGCCGTAGCCGCTTCGACCAGTAATCCTCAGCTTTGGGACTTAAGCGGCAAAATATCGGTCTGACTGTCGGCGTCCGGCAAGTCTTGGCTAAAATCCGGGTGAATCTATTAAACGGGCGTAATTTATTTTGCGCGCGGTTCGGCTTTAAAAATACTTTATTTTCGGCCGCAATCAAACGTTGTAGGAGAATAATATAAATCGGGGCTCGTTGCTAAAAAATACGTTTCGTTTGCCGATAATTCCGTCAAAGAAGCGGACGGTTAAATCTTGCGCGTTGTTTAAAACGAATAGCGTTAGAGGACGGCGTTTTTTTGGTTGCAAATAATTTTTTCGTTAAAATTAAAAAAGTTCGGTTAAAATGCTTGACTTGGAGTTTGCTCCAAGCATTATGATAATGTAAATAAAAGCAAGGAGAAAATATCATGACGATAGCCGAAGTTGTAAATAAATACGGCTTAAGCGCGGATACGCTCAGGTATTACGAGCGCGTGGGAATAATACCGCCGGTTCCGCGCAAAAACGGCATAAGAAATTATGACGACGAGTCGTGCCGCTGGATCGAGCTTATGCGCTGTTTGCGCTCGGCGGGGGTAAGCATAGACGCGCTGATTGAATTTGTTACGCTTTACCTTCAGGGCGATAGCACTGCCGCCGCACGCAAGGCGATTTTGGTCGAGCAGCGCGAAATTTTACGCGAGCGGCTGGATAAGCTTAAGGCTACGTTAAAAAGATTGGACTATAAAATAGAAAATTACGACAAAATACTTGCCGGCGGTAATCCCGGCGGAAAAAAGGAGATTGATTTATGAAGAAAGTGCTTGTTATTTCATCCAGTCCGAGGCGGGGCGGCAATTCCGACGCGCTGGCCGACGAGTTTTTAAAAGGCGCGTTAAAATCAGGAAAGGCGGCGGAAAAAATATTTCTTGCCGATAAAAAAATCGCTTACTGCACGGGCTGCGGGGCATGTGGCAGTACCGGGACTTGCGTCATTAACGACGATATGCGCAAGATCCTTGATAAAATGATCGAAGCGGACGTAATAGTCTTGGCTACGCCCGTATACTTTTATTCGATGTGCGCTCAGCTTAAAACACTGATAGATCGCACCGTACCCAAATACAACGACATTGCGGGCAAGGAATTTTATTTTATACTTACCGCGGCGGATACCGAGGCGCGGATGATGTCGCGCACATTGGAGGCGCTTCGCGGTTTTACAGAGGATTGTCTGCCCGCGTCTAAGGAATGCGGCGTTATAATGGGACTGGGAGTCTGGCGCAAGGGCGAAATAGAGGGAAACCCGGCCTTGAAAGAGGCTTATGAAGCCGGCTTAAACGCTTAATTTTTTTACGCCGCTGTTCGCCGCGGATTTAATCGGAAATCCTGCTGCTATAATCTGCCGGATATAGATTGATATTTACGCCGTTTTGACGGGTAAATACGGTCGGACATATAAAAAAACGAGTCGGATAAAACCTACTCGTTTTTGTTTTTATGTTTGTTGTTCGTTTTACAGCTTTTTGCCGCAGTTGCCGCAAAAGACGCTGTCTGCTTCTGCCGTGCTTCCGCAGTCGGGGCATGTTTTTCGCAAGGGACGGCCGCACGCTTTGCAGAATTTGTTGTTTTTATCATTGGTTTCTCCGCATTCGCAAATTACCGTATCCGAAGTCAGTCCGCTTTTTGCCGCGGAGGCGATATCGGCAACGGCCGGCTTTATTTCCTTGGCCGTTTCGTTGATTATGTCAACGGATTCGTTTTTGACGTACCTGGTAATTTCTTTTTTAAATGCAAACATGGTTATCATGCCGCCTATTGCGATAACGGGCAGTCCCAGCATCAGACACCAAAACTTTCCCGGCATGCCGTTGTGTGAAAATAAATCGATAAAACCTATCGCTGCTAAAACTACGCCGCCGGCGATTATAACCGGCCCGATTATTTTAAGTATGAGCTTTGTGCGCGCGTGACGTCTTTTTTCTTCATCGTTCATGTTTCACCTCCGAGACTGATTATAGCTTATTGTATTTGTTCAGTCAAGATAAATAAGTTATTTTGCGCCTTCGTATATAAGAGAGCCGTCGATATTTTTGATTTTATTATACTCTTTAACGTTGTAGATATTGCAGAAGAACTGATAATCTCTGCTGTCGCTGAGCATATCCAAAGCTTCGTAAATCGCGGCGGCGGCCTCAAGAAGGTCGGCTATATTTTTAAACTTGCCGAATTCGATGCAAACGGGATAATGAGCGGCGTCGTCCTTGTCCGTGTATTTGCAGGCGTATATGCGTTCGACGCCGTTTTTGCCGGCGGCAAGCACCGCGTCGGTAATTTCTTTGACGGCGTTTTCGTCGAGCCCGCATTTCTCCGCTTCGGTCTCCGCGGTAAACTTGTTGCGCTCGGCCTTATCCATGGATTCCTGTATAACGTCCGCGACTTCCGCGCGGTATTCGTCCAGCAGCTTCTGATTGCCGGTTTTGATTGCGTATTTGCCGATACAGTCGATGGCCGCATTCGTAAGATTAACATTGACTGCGGCGGCCTTAAAGCACTCTATACAGCCGTCGTCGCATCTGCCGGAAAGAATTACGCCTTTGAAAAAGCTTGCTTTGTAGGAGTTGGGAGTCGATTCGATAAGTCTGTCCGCTATACGCAGCGCCTTATCGTCGTCTATACCGTAATACGCCTGTACCGCGGCCAGCATAAGCGCTTCGCCGGGAGCTTCGCCGCTGCTTTCCGCCGCCTCGAAAGCACGCATGGTTTCCGTGCGTTTAATGTAAAATTCCTCGCGGTATTTGCCGTAATCGCTCCGATTGCGTTCGTTCAGCAGCCGGTCGGCAAGCTTGACCGCATTAAGCTGCTGAGCGCGGTATTCGGCGTTGGTTTCGGTTTTAAATGCGTCGTAATCGCTTCCGCCCAAGGCCTTTTTGCGCATTGAAAAGGTGGGATGAGAGTCGTTGTTGGCGGGAAGCTCGCGTTCAAGCTGTAAAAGCCATTTGTCCGCGTATTTTTTAAGATATTGCGGATACAGATTATACATTCTGGAAGCGAAATCAAGCGGAGCTTCTTCGCTTGCGTAAAAATCGTAATCCAGCTCTCGTTTAGGCGTTTCGCGGTACATGGCCAAAAGAGCCGTTTTGGCCAGAGCGTCCAGATATTCCTTGCCGTCGCCAAGCGCACCGACCGTCTCGTCGGCCTTGATTTCATGATGCTTTGACGCGATCATCATGTATATATTGGTATCGAAAACGATCTGCATCGCGCATCTGGAGGAAAATAGCAACTGCGTCAGCGAGGAAATAAACGTTTTTGCATGCGCGCCCGTCCAACAGCGTTCCTGAGCGGTAAAATATCTGCTGCGCCTTGCGTCGGCGTTTACGACGTGCGCAAGTTCGTGCAGCATAACATTGTAAAATTCAGTCTCGGTCAGCACGGCGGCCTCAAGCATGCCCAGATTTATATATGCGGTATTTGCGTGTTCGGTCACGCTGACGCCGTCGGTCCGGCAGTAAAATTTCAGGTTGCCCTTATATCCGATTTTATTTGCCGCGCGCTCCGCCGACTTATATAACATGGAAAAATCTTCCCGCTTCATATATGATTTTTCATCGTAACGCGGCGTTTCGGCGGGGCTGAACGGTATGCTCGCCAAGCCGAAAACCAGCGCCGCGCCGATAACCGTTATCGGGACGGAGGCGGCAATAGGCGCGGCTGCGCCGTAGGCGTAAACGGCGGCAAGAATAATTGCCGTCAATGCAAAAATATAGACGTATGACCAGACTATCGTGGCGCGCGTCTTCTTTTCGGCGGCGGCATAGTCGGCCTCGATTTCGGCTTTAAGCTTAAGACTCATGTTTCTGACTTCGCGTACCTTCATCGCGCGTAATTTTTTTATCATCATTTTCGACAGCGCTATATTGACTATGGCCGCCGCAATTATCAGGACGGTAGACGTCGCCGCAATCGCCGCAGTTATGTTTCTGTCGGCTTCGGATGAAAATATACCTCCAGTCAAGGCTGCTCCGCAAAGTACGATTGCGGTCAGCGCGGCTGATATAGTCCCTGTTATTTCTTTTGTTTTTAAAACCCTGTCCATGACAGTCTCCTCATTGTGTATTTGTAAACATTATAGCACATAGTTCACGTTTGCACAATGTTTTATTTGCATTTACGCCGAAAATCATTAAAATTGTGACGGGCGGCAATATCGGAAGTTTTTTACAAGAGTAGTTTTTGTCTTCCGGCGTAAAATAACAGTATGGATAAACGTAAGCCGCCGATAAAAAAATCCGAATCACCGGACGCTTCGGAGACGGGCAGAGCAATACAGTTTTGCGAGCAGCGCGCGATATTAAAGGCAATTACCGACAAAAAGTACCGCGATTTTTTCTATTTCTGCTGCTGTACGGGTATGCGCGTAAGCGAGGCGCTTTCCGTCAAGGTTAAAAATATTGATTTTCGTAAAAGGGTGATACGCATAGACCTTAAGGATTCCAAAACAAAAAAACACCGTCGGGACGTTCCTTTCGTAAAGGAGCTGTTCGACGGTATGGATATCAAAGGCAAATTGCTTTTTCCGTCGGTGACATACGAGGGCAGCGGCAAATATTTTTGTCAGCTTTACAAACGGCTTAATCTGGATCTTAACCGTCACAGCACGCGGCACACCTTTGTCAGCGTGCTTAATCATATCGGCGTGCCTCCCGATACGGTCATGCTTTGGGCGGGGCATACCGATCTTAAAATGACGACCGATACATATACGCACGTCCTGAAAAACGGCAGTTCTCCGGTCCTCAGCTATCTGAAAAAGCTTAAGTCGTCGCTCAGGCTTTAGCGGCGGAAAGCAGCGACGATTTTCGTTTGCAAAAAAGGGCGGCGGGCAGACTAAGCGCGTTTCAACTCAATCGAAGCACGGTTTTATTTTTTGGTTTAGTTTTGTTTTGGCAAAATCCGCCCACGGGTCTGCTTTATTCAGGCGCCTGATCGCGTCGTCGGGTTTAAATCCGTCGGGAGTAACGTTTTTCAGCTCGCGCCAGCTGACGGGCATGGATACGGTAGGAATCGGTTTTAGCCGCAGCGAGTACGGCGCTGCGCTTGTGGAGCCTAAGCCGTTTCTCTGCCAGTCGATATAAATGCGGCCCTCTCTTTCGGACAGGCGGCTTACGGAGGTAAATTTGTCCGGATACTTGGCGGCCATTAGCTCGGCCGTTTTCTTGGAAAAAGCTCGGACGGTGTCCCAGTCTGCCGTCGGACGGAAGGGTGCCGCTATGTGATAGCCCTTGCCTCCGCTGGTCTTAATAAAGGATTTAAGCCCCAGCTTCTCAAGCAGTTTTTTCAACTCCAGAGCGCCGCGTATCACGCTTTCTGCGTCCAGCCGTTCGTCCGGATCCAGATCAAACACCATGACGTCCGGTCTGTCCGGCGAATTCTTTTTACAGCCCCATGCGTGCAGCTCCACAGCGTTATACTGCGCAAGCGAAACGATACCGACGGCGGAGTAAATGTAAAAATAATCTTCGCCGTCTCCGGCAGGAGCGTTTCGCACGCCATCAAGCCGTTCCGACAGGTGCCGTTTGAAAAACCTTTGGCCGTGTATGCCGTCAGGACAGCATACGGCGCTTAGCAGTCTGTCTTTTATGTGAGGCATGATTCTTGGAGCGACGCGCTCGTAGTATTGCGCAACGTTCAGTTTGGTAAAGCCGCAGTCCGGAAACATTATTTTATCCGGATGCGATATTTTGACGCCCGCAACCGTTTCTTGCGGCGTGTCCCGCCGGTAGTATTTTTCTCTGGCGGCTTCTTTAGCGGCTTTGTCATATCTCAGCCCCTTGAAGCTGGCCTGACGGAGAACGCCGTCTTTAGTCCATTCGGCAAACTCCGTTTCGGCTGTGAGCTTAGGCTTAAGCCATACCGCGTTTTCCGGCGCTTTGTCCGCGTTTTCAAATGGGCGTTTGACTTGCTTCAAGGATGCGAATTTTTCCTTCAATTCGCGCTTAACGGCCGCGTTTAGCCCCGTGCCCGCGCGTCCCGCGTATTTAAGAACGCCGTCGTCGTAATATCCAAGTATCAAAGACTTTATGCCGCCCGTGTCGTCGGGCGTATATCCCGCTATGACTAATTCCTGTTTGCGTCTTTGCTTGATTTTAATCCAGTCGCCGTTTCGCTTTCCGGCGTATTGCGACTGCGCTTTTTTGGCGACAATGCCCTCCAGTCCCTTATCCGTAATACGGTCAAAGCTTTTTTTATCCATTTTTCTGACGTAGCCGCTTAATGCCAGCGGAGGCGGGGCGTTTTTTAATACGGAGCTCAGTTTTTCTTTTCTTATAGTAAGAGGCATGTTTCTCAGATCCTTGCCGTCAAGCGCCAGAACGTCGAATATTACGTAAGTAGGAGCGCCGCCTGAGGACGGATTCTTTTCATAGGCCTGGATTGCCTGAAAATCCGGTATTCCGTTTTTGTCCGTGACGACGATTTCTCCGTCAAGCACGGCCGCGCGGCCTTTGAAATGCGCCTCGACGGCTTTTGCGACGGGCGTGAATTTGTCCGTAAAATCCGCGCCGTTGCGGGAAATAAGACGCGTTTTGCCTTTTTCGGTAAAGGCCAGCGCGCGGTAGCCGTCATATTTAAGCTCATACAGCCATTCGTCGCCATGGGGTACCGACTCGGCGGCTTCCGCAAGCTGGACGGAGGCCCGGTCGAAGGGATTTTTTTTGCTCGCTTGGCTTGCGCCTATCTGTTTTATCGTAAGGCCCGACCGTATGCTCGTTTTAAAGTTTTCCGTGCCCGCTTCTTTTTTAGCATACTCGTCCTTTTCCTTTATCAGCAGCCAGTTTTTTTCGTCGGCTTCGGCTGTGTCGGCCATGCGTATGAGAGCCCAGTCTCCGCGTAGCCGTTTGCCGAAAAGAGTAAATTTAAGCTCGCCCTTTTTCAGCGCGGTCTGCGGACGGACGCGCGGCTCCCAAACGCCCTCGTCCCACAGCATAACCGTTCCTCCGCCGTATTCTCCCTTAGGAATTACTCCTTCAAAATCCGCGTATTCGACAGGATGGGGTTCGACCATTACGGCCAGCCTTTTATCGGCCGTATTGAAGGACTGTCTCTTATACACATCTCCGAGCCCACGAGACGGAGCTACATCTC
>USBU01000013.1 GCA_900553005.1 uncultured Eubacteriales bacterium
ACGAGATGTAGCTCCGTCTCGTGGGCTCGGAGATGTGTATAAGAGACAGACGATAACCCGCGTCCGACAGTTTTTTCACGTCTCTTGCCAGAGTCGCGGGATTGCAGCTTATATATACTATGTTGTCGGCGCCGGAATTTATCAGAGCGTCCGCGGCCCTGTCGGATATGCCGGCTCTCGGAGGGTCCAGCACGACAAAGGTTTCGTCCGAAACCGCTTTGCATTTTTTTATCGTATCCGCAAGCTTGTCTCCGACGTCGCCGCAAACGGGATAAAAGTTATTCAGTCGGTTTAATTCTTTAAGCTTTTCCGCCGCGGCATGGGAGTATTCGTCCAGCTCGATGCCGCAGACTACGGCCGCGCGTCCGGCAAGCCTGGCGGACAGCAGTCCGGCGCCGCTGTAAGCCTCGACTGCCGCGCCGCCTTCGCACAGCCCGGACACATAGTCGTACAGCTTTTCGCGCACGCAGTCGTTCACCTGAAAAAATCCGCCGGGATGAGGATAAGTTTTTAATCCGTCTATTTCGACCGGCCGGCCGGAACTTTCCGCCGGCAGCCATTCGTCGCCCAGTATTACGTTGTCTCGTCTGCGGTTAACGTTCAGCCATACCTCGCAGTCGGGGAAAATGTTTTTTACCGATCTTACAAAGCTTTCGCAGTCGGGCTTGGAGGTCGCAACCAGCGTCACGTACAATCGTCCGCCTATCTCTCTTGCAACCAGATGTCTTATATCGCCTTTGCCGCTTTCCTCGTCGTATCCGCTCAAGCCTTTTTCTTCCATAAATTTTTTCAACGCGCTTATAAGCGGAGCGTTCCATTCATATTGCAGCAGACAGTCGTCCGTTTCAATCACTCTGTGACTGTTCTTGGCAAAAAGGCCCAGCTTAAGTCCGGCGGGCGTTTGTCTTACCGGCAGAGAAATTTTGTTTCTGTAACGGAACTCTTTTTCGCTGGGTACTACCGGGGGCAGAGCGGCTGAAATTCCGCCTACTTTAAGCAGAGTTTCTTCCACCAGCGCGCGCTTGTAGCTAAGCTGCCCGTCGTATCGCATATGCTGCAGATCGCAGCCGCCGCATTTGCCGAAAACCGGACAGGGCGGCTTGACGCGTTCGGGAGAGGCGCTGAGTATTTCCGTCGTGATCGCTATATCAAAGCGCGGTTTTACCAATATTATTCTGGCGCGCACCTTTTCGCCTTTAAGCGCGCCGCGTATGAAAATAGTCTTTCCGCCCGTGCGCGCCACGCCCTCGCCGTTGATTCCCTGGCCCTCGACGGTAAGCTCGATTATATCGTTTTTTAAAAGCTCTTCCAAATATCGTTCCTCGTTTTTAACTGCCATCCTGGTATAGCGACTAAGCGCTGTCGCTTACGCCGCGCGTATTTAATAGAATAGTAGCATAAATAATCGTTAAAGGCAACGGTTTTGTTCTTCTTTTTGCACGGCCGATTATATCGATATTAGGTTTTCGCATATAAAACCGGATTTTTCATGCAAACGAAAAAAACCCGGCATATTTATGCCGGGATGAATTCCGCTGCGGTTTGTCTGCCCCGTTAAGCTACGATGTATTCTTTTAACTCCGCCAAAAGGTCGTCGCAGTTATCGGAATAAATTTCCAGCACGATGGGCTTGCTTAAATCAAGGCTGAAAATGCCGAGAAGAGATTTCGCGTCGATGACGAAACGGCCGCTTCTCAGGTCAATGTCATAAGGGTATTTGCTGACAATGCCCACAAACTTTTTGACGCTCTCGGCCATGCTGAGCAGTATTTTTACAGATTTCATAAATTTTGCCTCCTTACCTGATATCGGGTGTTGTCTTAAATTAAATACATTATACACCAAGACAGTATAATTTTGCAACCGTTTTGCTTGTATTGCTGAAATAAGTGTCCGCGGTTTATCATTTATGCGTTTGTTGCCGCTAATGTTACGTTTTATCGCATTTTCCTGATAAATTAGTTCTATCCGGGTTTATTTGTAATTTTCGCGTATTTTGTTTGCATCGCTGTTAAGCAGCCGGTACGGAAAAACGGTTGTTTCGTTTATTTTGTCCGTGCAAAAAGCCGTTTGCTGTTGTTTTAAAGCCTGAAAAAGTCGTTTTACGCGTTTTTGTATCGCGTCGGCAGCAAAATTCGTATGAAAGGGCTTTAAAACCGTTGACAAATCATGGGACAAGTCTGTATAATAGACAAGTGCGCGGGATTTTACGCGCATGGTTTCGGTTGCGGCCGAAATCCGGAAAAGACCTGCTTTTTCAGGGCGGGCGGAAACTACTAAAAGGAGGTAGAGTAATAATGCCAACTATTAACCAGTTGATCAGGAAGGGACGCGAAAAGGTAGAATTCAAATCCATGAGTCCTATTTTGGAAAACAATCCGCAAAAGCGCGGCGTTTGTTTGTCCGTCACGACCACCACTCCCAAGAAGCCTAACTCGGCGCTTCGCAAGATCGCAAGAGTTCGTCTTGTCAACAAGATGGAAGGTACTGTTTATATTCCGGGAATCGGACACAATTTGCAGGAACACAGCGTCGTGCTTATTCGTGGTGGCAGAGTGAAGGATTTGCCTGGTGTGCGATACCATATTATCCGCGGTGCTCTCGATACCGCCGGCGTCGCAAAGCGCAAGCAAGCTCGCTCTAAATACGGCGCGAAACGCACGAAGTAATTTCGGCGCCTAATTTCGGTTAAGCTGTTTTTACCGAAGTCTAAGCAGGGGCCGTAATTCTTTATCTTTATTTGTTTCAGGACGCAAATTTTTTAAAAGCGCTTTCTTGAGCGGAGTAAAAGCCCGGCTGCCGCAACGGCCGCACGTTTGATTCCGTTTTGTTTTTAAGAAATTTTCGTTTCTGATTAAATCGAATCCGAATACCGGCTCCTTACAATCTCGGGACTTTAAAAAATTCTATTGTTAAGGTCTCAAAAATCTGATTAAAGGAGAAAACTATTATGCCAAGAAGAAGCGGGGTTCCGAAGCGCGACGTGCTTCCGGATCCTATGTATAACAGTAAGGTTATCACCAAGCTTACTAACCAGGTTATGCAGGACGGCAAAAAGGGCATTGCTCAAAGCATAGTGTATGACGCTTTTGAAATCGTCCGTGAAAAGACGGGCGGCGCGCCGGAGGAAATTTTCGTTGCGGCGCTGGAAAACGTCAAGCCCGTGCTTGAGGTAAAGGCTCGCCGCGTAGGCGGCTCGACCTATCAGGTCCCTATGGAAATCCGTCCCGAGCGCCGTCAGACGCTGGCTATCCGTTGGATGGTAAGCTTTGCGCGCAACCGCAGCGAGAAAACCATGAAGGAAAAGCTTGCCGGAGAGATAATCGACGCTTACAATAATACCGGCGCGTCCATCAAACGCAAGGAAGAGATGCACCGCGCGGCAGAGGCTAACAAGGCTTTCGCGCATTATCGCTGGTAATTCCCAAGGAGAAAAACAATGCCAAGACAATACACTTTGCAAAATACCCGTAATATCGGTATCATGGCGCACATCGACGCCGGAAAGACCACGACGACGGAGCGCATACTTTACTATACCGGTAAAACGCATAAGATCGGCGAGGTTCACGAGGGCGCGGCCACCATGGACTGGATGGAGCAGGAGCAGGAGCGCGGCATAACCATTACTTCCGCGGCGACCACCACGCAGTGGAGAGTTGACCGCAGCGCCGGCAGCACCGAGCCGTATACGCGTATCAATATTATCGATACCCCCGGACACGTTGACTTTACCGTAGAGGTAGAGCGCTCTTTGAAAGTGCTTGACGGAGCGGTGGCGGTATTCTGCGCCCGCGGCGGCGTTCAGCCTCAGTCCGAGACGGTTTGGCGTCAGGCCGATAAGTACGGCGTTCCGCGTCTTGCTTACGTAAACAAGATGGACCGCGACGGCGCCAATTTCTTCAACGTAATGGATATGATGCGCACTCGTCTTAAAGCTACGCCAGTGGCTATTCAGCTGCCTATCGGCGCAGCGGATACCTTTGTAGGCGTTATCGATCTGGTTACGATGAAAGCCGACATATATAAGGATGATCTCGGCACCGTAATGGACGAAACCGATATCCCTGCCGAGCTTGTCGATCTTGCTAACGAATACCGCGCAAAGCTTTTGGAAATCGTTGCCGAGGCGGACGACGCTCTCATGGAAAGATATTTTGAAAACGAGGGTGCCGATTTTACGGTGGAGGAGATCAAAAAGGCTATCCGTAAACTCACCATCGGTATGAAGATCAACCCCGTGACCTGCGGAAGCTCGTTCAAAAATAAGGGCGTACAGAAGCTTTTGGACGCTATCGTCGATTACATGCCTTCTCCGCTCGATATTCCGCCCGTCAAGGGCACGCTTATGGACGGAGAGACCGTCGAGGAGCGCGAAACCAGCGACAACGCGCCTTTTTCCGGGCTTGCGTTTAAGATCATGGCCGATCCGTTTGTCGGTAAGCTTGCGTTTTTCCGCTGCTATTCCGGCACTCTGCAGTCCGGCTCTTACGTTTTGAATTCCACAAAAAATAAAAAGGAGCGTATCGGCCGTATCCTGATGATGCACGCCAATAACCGCTCCGAAATCGAGGAAATCTATGCCGGCGATATCTGCGCTTTCGTAGGTCTTAAGGACACGACGACGGGCGATACGCTGTGCGACGTTTCCAAGCCCATAGTGCTTGAGAGCATGGAATTCCCCGAGCCCGTTATCCGCGTTGCTATCGAGCCCAAGACCAAGGCCAGCCAGGAAAAAATGACCATGGCGCTCGTTAAGCTTGCCGAGGAGGATCCGACTTTCAAGACTTACACCGACCAGGAAACCGGTCAGACCATTATCGCCGGTATGGGAGAGTTGCATCTTGAAATCATTGTCGATCGTCTGCTGCGTGAGTTTAAGGTCGAGGCCAACGTCGGCAAGCCGCAGGTTGCGTACCGCGAGGCTATCAGAAAGCAGGTTGACGTCGAAGGTAAATACGTGCGTCAGTCCGGCGGTAAGGGCCAGTACGGTCACTGTAAGATTATTATGGAGCCTCTGCCCGCCGGCACCGGCTACGTATTCGAGGACAAGACCGTCGGCGGTTCTATTCCCAAGGAATATATACCTGCTATCGACAACGGTATAAAGGAAGCCAAGATGAGCGGTATTCTCGGCGGATATGAATGCGTCGATTTCAAAGTCACCGTTTACGACGGAAGCTATCATGAGGTTGACTCGTCCGAGATGGCGTTTAAAATTGCCGGCTCCATGGCGTTTAAGGAGGGTATGCGCAAGGCTGATCCCGTGCTTATGGAACCTATTATGAAGGTTGACGTTACTCTGCCCGAGGAGTATCTGGGCGACGTTATGGGCAATATAAGCTCCCGCCGCGGAAATCTTATGGGCATGGAAATCGTCAACGGGACTCAGGAAATTCATTCCGAAATTCCTCTTGCGGAAATGTTCGGTTACGCGACCGATCTGCGTTCGCGTACACAGGGACGCGGCAACTACACCATGACGTTCGATCATTATGCCGAGGTGCCCAAAAACATTGCGGATAAGGTTATCGGAGAGAGAACAAGTAAGCAATAAATAAATTTTTAACTTTTTTGCGTCAAAACGATTGTAAAATAGTCGAAATTCATTTATAATAGGTTAAAGAAGCGGCTTTAAGGCCGCAGTCCGGGCCTCAGGCCCGTAAAATTCAAAATAAAAAAATTATTTCGGAGGAAAAAATAACATGGCAAAGGCAAAATTCGACAGAAGCAAGCCGCACGTCAACATCGGTACCATCGGCCACGTTGACCATGGTAAGACCACTCTTACCGCAGCAATCACGATGACTCTTGCAGCCAAGGGCCTTTCTCAGAAGATGCGCTACGACGAAATCGACAAGGCGCCTGAGGAAAAAGCAAGAGGAATTACCATTAACACCTCTCACGTTGAGTACGAGACCGCTAAGCGTCACTATGCTCACGTTGACTGCCCGGGCCACGCCGACTACGTTAAAAACATGATTACCGGCGCGGCGCAGATGGACGGCGCTATCCTCGTCGTCGCTGCTACCGACGGCCCCATGCCCCAGACTCGCGAGCATATTCTTCTCGCCCGTCAGGTCGGCGTTCCCAAGATCGTCGTTTTCATGAACAAAACCGACCTCGTTGACGATCCCGAGCTTCTTGATCTTGTAGAGATGGAAATCCGCGAGCTGCTTTCGTCCTACGACTTCCCCGGCGACGATACCCCCATTATCAGAGGTTCAGCCGTCAAGGCTTTGGAAGCCGCTTCCAACGGAAACGTTGACGGCGACGAGTGCAAGTGCATTTTCGAACTTATGGACGCGGTTGACGCGTTTATTCCCGATCCTGCGCGCGAGACCGATAAGCCCTTCCTTATGCCTGTGGAGGACGTATTCACCATTACCGGCCGCGGCACCGTTGCAACCGGCAGAGTTGAGAGAGGCATGATCAAGGTTCAGGATCCCGTCGAAATCGTCGGTATCAAGGAGACCAAGACCAGCGTCGTAACCGGTATCGAAATGTTCCGTAAATCTCTTGATTTCGCTCAGGCAGGCGACAACGCAGGTATTCTTCTGCGCGGTATCGACCGTAAGGATATCGAAAGAGGACAGGTTATCGCAAAGCCCGGCACCATTACTCCTCATACCGAGTTTACCGCCGAGATCTACGTCCTTAAAAAGGAGGAGGGCGGCCGTCATACGCCGTTCTTCAACGGTTACCGTCCTCAGTTCTATTTCAGAACGACCGACGTTACCGGAACCATCGATCTCCCGCAGGGCGTTGAGATGGTAATGCCCGGCGACAACGTCTCCATCACCGTTAAGCTCATTGCGCCTATCGCAATCGAGAAGGGACTCCGCTTCGCTATCCGCGAGGGCGGCAGAACCGTCGGCTCCGGTGTCGTTGCAACCGTCATTAAGTAAAAATCGGTTTACCGATCGATTAAAAGCGCATCCTGAGCGGTGCGCTTTTATTTTTTTAAACGTTATCGGAAAATAATTTGCGCAAAACATAAATTTTAAATTGTCGTTTTAAACTTGACTAACATTTATTCCGGTGATACAATATACATATTATATGAATACGGAGGTACATAAAGGAATGAAAAAGGTAAAGGGACTGATTTGCGTTGCCGTAGCCGCGATAATGTTGTTTGCGCTTACGGCTTGCAACAGCACTTTCAGCGGTAATTTTAAGAAAGAGGCGACTGCGGAGGAGATTGCGGCCATTACTCAGGACGTCAAAAACGCCGCAGGAGACAGCGGAGCTGAGGTAATGTTCGAGGATAAGACTATGGGCATTGCCGCGTCTGTAGAGCTGGAGCTAAAGACGAATTCGCAGAAGGACGGGGCTCAGACGCTTAAAATCAAAAGCGAACAGCAAAGCGCCGTTTCCGCCGACGATAAGGTGCAGCTTTCTTCCAAAAGCGAGATGAAAGTCAACGATAAGTCGTTTAAAACTCAGGCTTATTCCAAGGACGGGGATTTCTATCTGGCCGTTAACGATAAAAAGGTTAAGATAGGCACCGCTTTAAGCGGATCGCTGGGTATCGATTTAAGCGAGATTGCCAATTCTATGGGCGGTAATTCCTATCTTACGGAAGCAGTTGACGACCTTATCGCTTTTTCGGCGGAGGAACTTGCCGCCGCCGGCGTTAAGGTATATATCGACAGCAGCGATGAGTTTACTAAAATTAAGTACGCGATAAGCGCTAAGGCTGCCGCCGAAATGGAAGGCGTGGGCGAGACCGCCGTGGAAATCAAGGATTATTACGTCATACTTGTGCTTGACGCAGATAAAAAGCTTTACGGCGTCAAGGTAAAATGCGACGTCTCCATGAATGTGAATTCCGAAAGCATGGAAATGAAAATGGAGGGAGAAATCGCCAAGACCGACAAAGAGGTTAAATATCCTTCTTTCAACGGTTATGAGGACGCAACCGCCGAAAGTCTTACCGAGCTTTTTAAGGAAATGGGAGAAATATTTTAATTAACGGTCTGACGTTAATACGGCGCTGCGGATTTTAAGGTCCGCAGCGCTTTTTATTTGCATTCCCGGTTAACGTAAGGGACTGATCTGATTTCCAGAATTAAGCAGCGTTATTCTTTGCGGCAATATAACGCGATTTATTTTATATAGGATATTTTAGAATTTGTTAAGATAACCGCCGATAATTGCATATAATAAGCGTGTTATGTAATCCTGCGTTTTTATTGCGCTGATTTTATATAAACGGACTTGAAAACCGTTGACAAAATACCGCGCGCGGTGTTAAAATAAAAACACAATCGAATATTCGGCGTTTTATTTTACGATTATTGCAAGAGTTTAAGAGTCGCGGTAATTTGCAAAAGCTTTTTTTGCATAGCCGCGATTTTTGTTTGCCGTAAAATCGGACGCCTATAGTGTCAGGGAGGTCATATAATGACGAAAATCATTGTAATCGGAGGCGGCGTAATCGGCTGCTCCGTAGCGCGCGAGCTGTCGGCTTTCGACGCGCAGATAACCGTGCTTGAGCGCGGAAACGACGTTGCGGTCGGCACAAGCAAGGCTAATTCCGGGATAGTGCACGCCGGCTTTGACGCGCATCCGGGGTCGGCAAAGGCCAGATTCAACGTCGCCGGCGCTAAGCTTTTTCCCAAGCTCAGCAAAGAGCTGGATTTCCCGTACAAAAACAACGGCGCAATGGTTCTTAATTTTTCTGAGGACGGCAACGCCAAGCTTGAGGAGCTTTTAAAGCAGGGCGAGGAGAACGGCGTTGAAAATCTCAGGATTGTCAGCGGGGACGAGGCTCGTGAAATGGAGCCCGAAATCAGCGATAAAGTCGTTTCCGCATTGTACGCGCCTTCTTCCGGTATTGTAGGGCCTTATGAAATGACAATTGCATATGCGGAAAATGCCGCCGCTAACGGCGTCGAATTCGTTTTCGGCAGCAAGGTTACGGGGGTAAAAAAGCGCGGAGACGGCTTTACGGTAATCGCAGGCGATAAAAATTACGATTGCGACGCGGTAATAAACTGCGCGGGAGTGCATGCCGACGAGGTTTACAACAATGTTTCCGGCGCAGAGGAAAAAATTATTGCGCGCAAGGGCGAATATATGCTTCTCGATAAAAGCTGCGGCTATCTGACGTATGCTACGCTGTTTCAGCTGCCTACTGCCATGGGCAAAGGCGTGCTTGTTTCGCCTACGGTGCACGGCAACATTATAGTCGGGCCTACTGCGGAGGATATTCCCGATAAGGATAATACCGTAACTACGCAGGAAGGACTGAAGTATGCGTTCAGTCAGGCCTCTTTGTCGGTGCCGGCGCTAAGTAAACGCAATATAATTACGCAGTTTACGGGCGTGCGCGCTCACAGCGTAAGAAACGATTTTACTGTGGGAGAATCGGACGTTCCCGGTTTTTACAACGCTTTGGGCATAGAGTCGCCCGGGCTTTCGTCCGCGCCCGCAATTTCCAAATATTTGGCGGAGCTTGTTGCGGAAAAATTTTCGCTCGAGAAAAACAGGTCGTTTAATCCCGTTCGCAAGGGTATAAGACAGTTTGCAACGATGACCGACGCCGAACGCGAGAAGATCATTGCGGAAAATCCGCTGTACGGCAAGGTTGTGTGCCGCTGTGAGGTGGTGACCGAGGGCGAGATCGTAGAAGCTATCCGGCGCACTCCCGGCGCCGTCGATCTGGACGGACTTAAGCGGCGTACCCGCGCGGGCATGGGCAGATGTCAGGCAGGCTTCTGCACGCCGCGTCTTATGGAAATTCTTGCCAGGGAAAAAGGCGTCGATATGCTGGAAATAACCAAAAAGGGCAACGGCTCCGAGCTGCTTGTCGGCAGAACGTGCAAAGGAGAAGAGCTATGAAACGTAATCTCGTAATTATCGGCGGAGGTCCTGCGGGGCTTGCTGCGGCTTTGGGGGCGTTTGACGCGGGAGAGCGCGATATACTTATTCTCGAGCGCGAACCTAATCTCGGCGGAATACTCAATCAGTGTATTCATAACGGTTTCGGTCTGCATACCTTTAAGGAAGAGCTTACCGGGCCGGAATATGCGGCAAGATTTATTCGCGAGGTTGAGGCGCGCGGCATCGAATATAAGCTTTCCACGACCGTAATACGTTTCGGCGCGGATAAGCGCGTAACGGCGGTAAACGAAACCGACGGACTTATGAACATCGACGCCCGTGCGGTTATTTTGGCTTGCGGCTGCCGAGAGCGTCCCAGGGGAGCAATCAATATTGCGGGCTGCCGCAGCGCGGGGATTTTTTCCGCCGGCACGGCTCAGAAGCTTGTCAACATGGAGGGCTATATGCCCGGCCGCGAGGTCGTTATTCTCGGCAGCGGAGATATAGGCCTTATTATGGCTCGCCGCATGACATTTGAGGGCGCGTCGGTTAAGGCTGTGGTGGAGCTTATGCCTTATTCCAGCGGTCTTAACCGCAATATCGTACAATGTTTGAACGACTTTAATATTCCGCTTAAATTTTCGCATACGGTGGTTGATATAAAGGGAGAGGGCCGCGTTTCATCCGTGGTAATCGCTCCGGTGGACGAAAAACTTAATCCCGTCATGGAAAGGGCGGAGGAGATTCCCTGCGACTGTCTTTTGCTGTCGGTAGGCTTGCTGCCGGAAAACGAGCTTGCGAAACAGGCGGGCGTTGAGCTCAGCCCCGTTACGGGCGGCGCGGAAGTAAGCGAAAGTATGATGACCAATATCGACGGCGTTTTCGAGTGCGGAAACGTACTTCACGTGCACGATCTGGTAGACTTTGTGTCCGAAGAAAGCCGCCGCGCCGGAGAATGCGCCGCGCGCTATCTTAACGGAGAGGTTGCCGTAAACGGTCAAAAAATTAAAATCGCAACCTTCGGCGGCGTGCGTTACTGCGTGCCCCAGTACGTTTACAAGGACGTCCCGGCGTCGGCTATGGGACTGAAAATGCGCGTAAACAACGTTTATAAAAAGGTCAGACTAAAGGTTATGGCCGACGGGGCGGAAATCGTCGGCAAAAATAAACAGATAGTTACTCCGGGAGAAATGGAAACTATCGAGCTGACGCAGGAGCAGGTTGCAAAGCTGAAAAACGCGTCTGAAATTTCCGTAGGACTGGAGGTAAGATAAATGGCTGTCGAAATGATTTGTATCTGCTGTCCGATGGGCTGCAGAATGACCGTGGAAAAAACCGCGGACGGATATTCCGTCTCCGGTAATACGTGTCCGCGCGGTAAGGCATATGCTATTGACGAGATGACCGCGCCTAAGCGTATGGTTACGTCGTCCGTCGCCGTAAGCGGCGGCAATTATAAGACCGTTTCGGTCAAAACCGCGTCGGCCATTCCTAAAGAGCTTATTTTCCGGGCTCTCGGTACGCTTAAAGACGTAAGGCTGGTCGCGCCCGTCAAGGAGGGCGACGTAATCGTGAAGAATATTTTAGGCTGCGGCGTTGATTTTATAGCTACCAGAAGCGTGGAAAAGATCTGACGCACTTTGTTTTTATGCGCGCCGCGGCATCCTCCCTTGCCGAAATGTAAGAAGTATGGTTTATAAAGGCGCGCGTTTGTTACGGCTTGCGCGGCTGTGACGTTTCCCCGGTAATTACCGGGGATTTTTATTTTGATTTCCGGATTATGTGCGACGATAGATGATAAACGGTATTTTATATACTTAACCGTCCGCGCTTCCGCCGGTGAGATATCAGTATTTTATTTGGACGATATTTACAATTTCCGTTGCGCTTACTGTCGGTTTTATGTTGACGGTTTACGATAAAAATGCCGAAAAATATGAAGGCGGCACGGCCTGTTTATGCCGTGCCGCCGCGGAATTTTTTACTATTGGCGACTAATTATTAAATACAGTAACGTAATTTTTGTGATTTTTGTTGCTTGTACAGCTTGGTTTTTACGATACGGAAGCCGATTTTTTGCCGGCATTGTTGTCGTATAATAGCAGGCTATCGGCCGCGACGGCAAATTTATCTCGATTTTGCGCGGGCGACGGCTTCTTCCCAGCCTAGCAGAATTTCCCGGCGCTTGGCTTCGGAAATATTAGGCTTGAAAACGGTAAAACGGTCGGTGTATCCCTTTATTTCTTCCTTGGAATTCCAAAAGCCGCTCTTTAAGCCGGCCAGATATGCGGCGCCCAGCGCCGTAGTTTCCACAACGTCGGGCCGTTTTACTTCCGCAAACAATATGTCCGATTGAAATTGCATCAGAAAGTCGTTTGCGCTTGCTCCGCCGTCCACGTTTAGCGCCGTTACGTCGATTTTAAGGTCGCGTTCCATTGCGTGCAGTACGTCGAAAACCTGGTAGGCGATGGATTCCAGCGCGGCGCGTACAATATGAGCGCGGTTTGTTCCGCGCGTGATGCCTGTGATCAGGCCTCTTGCGGTCTGATTCCAGTGCGGCGCGCCAAGCCCTACGAATGCCGGGACAAAATATACTCCTCCTGTATCTGCCACGGAAGCGGCTATGCTTTCGCTTTCGGCTGCGGTTGCGATAAACTTCATTTCGTCGCGCAGCCACTGTATTACGGCGCCGCCTATAAATACGCTTCCCTCCAGGACGTATGAGGGCTGTTTGTCCGTGCCCGCAGCCAGAGTGGTTATAAGTCCGCGTTTGGACTCTACGGCGGCGCTTCCCGTGTTCATTAAAAGAAAACATCCGGTTCCGTAAGTATTTTTTATATCGCCTTTTTCCCAGCATTGCTGTCCGAACAGCGCGCTCTGCTGATCTCCGGCAAGGCAGCATATGGGTATTTCTTTGCCAAACAGCTCCTTATCGGTCAGACCGTAATCGTGTCCCGACGGAAATACCGCAGGAAGCATACGCTCAGGCACGCCGAACAGCGCGCACAGCTCGTCGTCCCAATTCAGAGTATGTATATTAAACAGCATTGTGCGCGATGCATTGGTATAATCCGTAGCGTGAACCTTGCCCTTTGTCAGACGGTATAATAGATAGCTGTCGACAGTGCCGGCAAGCAGCTCTCCTTTTTCGGCGCGTTCGCGCGCGCCGGGGACTCCGTCTAGTATCCATTTAATTTTAGACGCGGAAAAATAAGCGTCGCACATAAGTCCGGTCTTGGAATAAATAACGGCTTCCTTATCGCTGTTTTTAAGCTTTTCCATAAGCGCGGATGTGCGCCTGCATTGCCATACGATAGCGTTGTAAATCGGTTTTCCCGTCGTTTTGTCCCATACGACTGCCGTTTCGCGCTGATTTGTAATGCCAAGCGCGGCAATGTCCTTTATGGGAATTCCGCTTTTCTCTATAGCTCTTTTTATGACTGAAACGGCTCCCGCATATATTTCCTCGGGGTTATGCTCTACCCAGCCGCTTATAGGGTAGTACTGCTTAAGCTCCTCTGAGCATTTTACGATTGTCCGTCCGGATTTATCGAATATTATCGCGCGCGTGCTTGTGGTGCCCTGGTCCAAGGCTAAAATATATTCGGTCATGATTTTCCCTTCGTTTGTTTTTTTCAATTATACCACAGGGTTATGAAAATAGCAATACCCGCGTGTGTGTATGCCGTGAAAACTTTTTTCGTCTTCAATGGCGCCGCGGCCGCAGGACCGCGCGGTTTTTTATTTGCGCAAAGCAAATTCATATATCTGTCTCTTATACAAATCTGACGCTGCCGACGACTTAATAGGTG
>USBU01000014.1 GCA_900553005.1 uncultured Eubacteriales bacterium
AGATGTAGCTCCGTCTCGTGGGCTCGGAGATGTGTATAAGAGACAGGTTTTACCTTATCCACGATATATTTGACCTTGTTTGTCTGAAGCGCGCCTATAAAATGCCACTCTATTCCCTTAACCTTATCGTATTTGTCAAGCAGCTCCTGTACGCGGTTTTCGCCTGCGACGGTAATGCCGTACTGCGGCAGAAGTGCAATTTTTTCCGCTTCCACGGTTTTTGTAGCGGCAATCACGGTAATTTTACGGTCTATACCGTATTTTTCTTTAACCAAGGCAATACGTCTGAAAATTTCACTGATCTCGCGCTGCATCTTACCGCCACCTCATAGAATCGACGATATGCTGGGCATACGCGCCGGCTATATCGAACCCAAGGCTTTCTATCGCATATATATACGCGTTGGAATTTGCCTCCGCAAAGACGTGCGTCCTCCCCGTCAGAAAATCGACCGAGCCGAAGTCCAGCCCAAGCGCAACCGCGATCCGCTCCGCTTCGCGTATTAAAGCGGCCGGCGCGTCGTATTTTTCGGCGCGGCCGCCCATATGAACGTTGGATTTAAAACCGGTGGTGTTCCGGCGCTTGCACCAGGCTACGGCGCGGCCGCCGACAACATATATTCTTATATCCACGCCTCGCTCGTCAGCTACGTAATTCTGAAAAATATGCGGAATATGCAGCAGCGACGAATGCAGCGCGGCCAGCTCCGCCCTGGTACCGGCAAGATAGACCTGCCTGCCCTGACTGCCGGTATTTTCCTTAACAACGACCGGATATCCCAGATAACTTTCAACCTGGCGTATAAAATCAAGATCGGTCTCTTCCGACACATCGTAAACAAGCGGGGCAACTATCGTTTTGGGTACGCTGATCCCGCTGCCTGAAAGCTTAAGATACGTCTTGGCCTTATCATCGCAGACTTCGATGGCGTCGGCGCTGTTAAACACTCTGACTCCGGACTTTTCCAAAGCGCGGGCAAGCATGTAATCCTTATTCCAAAAAATCACGAAATCGAATCCGCCGCCCAGATTGAATCCGCAGTCCGAATCGTAGCAAAGCGTTGGACACGGCGTGAAATCCAAACTGTGTCCGCGCTTATTAAGCTCCTCGCTTAATCTTGCGGCTACGTATTCGATACCGTTATCCGTATAATATTTATTTACGACAAACGCGCCTCGCAATATCCGAACTCCTTTTTGATACCGCCGGAAAAACGCCGCGGCTTATTTCTTATTATACAACAAAGCTCAGTATTTTGGCAACCGATTGCCGGCCTTAATATAATTTATAATCCTAAGCGCGAAACACGGCTGCCGACGGGCTAATTCCGAGCCGTAATTGCACTTTTCTGAAAAGTACAATAAAACCTCCTGACTTTCGATTAATTCCAAGCGGTTTATATGTTTATTGAATTGTCAAGCGCAAAGACGTTGCGCCCGAGCATCTGCCGCATTCGGCAAAGCGGCATTGAAAATCGAATAAACGGGCGCCATTCAGCTTCTTTTTTTCAGCACGTTATCAGACGAAAGCTCCAAATACGTCGAGGGGTTGAATTGCTGCAACTTGGCTCCGTCGTAGCTGAGACCGTATTCGTTTATGCCGTTAGCCCCGTAAGCCGTCACGTATAACGGTTTTGTTTCTTTAAAGCCGCACAAAGGCTGTATTTCTTTTAAAGCATTGAAAGGAATAAACAAATCTATCCGGCAACCTCCGTTTTTGACGGAGCGTCTAAGCTTTAAGTCCGCAAACTTTTTCAAATTAGCGTAGCCAAGCGATTTACCGTCGGCCGAATATGTCTGAACGGCCATATCCTTTCCGCAAAACTTAATCATAAAAACGTTTTCCCTTAGCGACGTCCGGCTTCCTTCAGTATCGAGCATCAAAAATAATTTGTCGCGGACGTTATACCTGTCGGTTTCAGCCCTGAAATAAACGCCAAAGTCGCTGCGTTCGATACCGGCCGTCCAAACCGTTCCGTCCGGATTTGTCTGTATATTTCCGAGCTCATTATAATTGCGGAATCCCGAGAAAAATTTTTCAGTCGTATCTGTAAAAGAATCGTCTATGTAAAATTTTCCGTTTATACATTTCAGAAAAAGCTTGCCGAAAACAATATCCTCTTTATTCCCCACCGTGGCGGTAAAATAAATCTCGTCCTCGTAAAACACAAAACACGGATACTGAAACGTCGTCGGCGAAATGAATTCGTACAATGCCGTCCAATGCTTTGAATCAGAAGAAGCGGCAAAATTAAACGCCGAACGGCTGCTCTCATTCCAACCGAGAAAATACGTTCCGCTATAATTATTCAGCGTAGGCTTAGAATCGGTACCGCCCAAGGCAAAAGGCTCGGTGCGCGGTACGCTCCAATCAGTACCGTCAAGGCTGTAGGAAAATCTGTATTCCTTTCCTGCGTCATCTCTAATAACCGACATCCACGTTCCGTCGTTCAGTCTTGCTATACCCGCTTCGCTCAGTTTTATATCGTCATTACTGCTGCCGATATGCCCCAATACGCTTACGCAATCCAGCGAATCGTTAAATACGCCCAAAGCGTTCTGCTTTCCCATAAAATTATTGAGCGCAACATAATACGAGCCGCCGACTTCAAATATATCAAATAAAAACGCGCCGGTATCCGACATGAAACACTCCACGCCCGATTGAACGGCAAGATTATAAAATGCTTCAGGCGTAAAATCAACCTTACCCGCGGGCGTTTCTATTTTAAACCGATGAACATCAGATTCAAATTTACCGTCCGCAATATCAAAATCGATATAATACATTATCGACTGCCGTACACCCGGCCGCTCGCTGCTGAAAAAAACTCTGAGAACGCCCTCGGATTTTTTTACTATGCGCGGAACGAACGTCGCCCCCTCCTGCAAGGTTTCGTTATTGAAAGCCTGCCCGCTTTCGCTGATTTTTATAATCTTTTCAACCGCGCGCGTTTTAACGTCCACAATACTCATGGCGCAGTATATAAAAGTCCAGCCGGCATTTTCACCAGCCTGTATGTCGTTACATTCGTATACTATATATGCCTTGCCGCCGTCAATGATAAACTGCGCGTCGTGTGCGCCCTTGACGCTGTCGCCGGTAACGGTTACGCTTTCAAGCAGCGCTCTGTCGGCCGCCTCCTGCGGAGAATAAGCGGCGGATAATTTATTTAACAAAACCATATTGCCAAATCTTTCTTTCATATCTTAACACAACAAAATCAATATCGATTAACAATTTTTATTTTTAATCACGATAAAAGCACAGCACCGTCTTCAAACGATAAAAATACCATTTGCAAACGGTGCGTGCTTAACTCGTAAACTTATAAATTACATTTTTTCGCGCTTGCGATAGCTGGTGTGCAGAACCTCGTGCGCTTTATGGCTGTTAGGCTTGACGAAATAATCGCTGTAAAGCGTCTTTATGACAGGATTCTCGTGACACTTTCTCAGCTTGCTTTTCTTATCCGCCTTGTATATCGCCGCGGCGCGAAGAGCTTTTACGTCAACGCCGGAATTGATCACCTCCGACGAAACTATCGGCTGCCCGCCGCCGTTTACACATCCTCCGGGACAAGTCATTATTTCGATAAAATGATAATCGGACTTGCCGTTTTTAATATCCTCCAGCATTTTTCTTGCATTGGCAAGAGTATGGGCTACGCCGACCTTTACCTTTGTGCCGTTAAGATCGAGCGTCGCGCTTTTTATACCTTTAGTGCCTCTTACGGCCTTGAAGTCGAGCGAAGCCGGCTCGTTGCCGGTAACCGCCTCATAAACGGTACGCAGCGCCGCCTCCATAACTCCGCCCGTCGCACCGAACAGCAGGCCCGCGGTAGAACCTATGCCGAGAGGCGCATCGAACTGCTCGTCAGGCAGAGAATTGAAATTGATGCCGTAATGCTTGATAAGTCTTGCAAGCTCTCTCGTCGTAATAACGACGTCGATATCGGGATAGCCGCTGGCGTTTTGATCCTCACGGAATATTTCGGTCTTCTTTGCAGTGCAAGGCATACAGGAAACGACGACGATATCCTTGGGATCGATCCCCATTTTTTCGGCATAATAGGTTTTGATTACCGCGCCGAACATCTGCTGAGGCGATTTGCACGTGGAAAGATGCGGCAGAAGCTCCGGATAATTAAATTCTATGAATCGTATCCAGCCGGGGCTGCAGCTTGTTATCATCGGCAAGGAGGCGGTTTTATCCTGAAGACGCTCCAAAAATTCGTAGCCTTCCTCCATAATAGTCAGGTCGGCAGTCATATCGACGTCGAAAACCTTATCGAAACCGAGACGTCGAAGAGCCGCAACCATTTTACCCTCTACGTCCGTACCTATGGGATAACCGAATTCCTCTCCGAGAGCAACGCGCACCGACGGAGCTGTGCCCACGATAACGGTCTTGCTCTTGTCCTGAAGCGCGTCGATTACAAAACCTGTATCGTCGCGCTCGGTAAGCGCGCCTACCGGGCAGACGTTTATGCACTGACCGCACGCCACGCAATCGACCGCGCCGAGCGAACGGTCGAACGCACAGCCGATAGTCGTATTAAAGCCGCGGTAATTTGCGCCGATGACGCCCACAGACTGAACCTTATTGCACATTGCGACGCAACGGCGGCAAAGAATACACTTGGCGTTGTCGCGCACCAGGTAAGCGTTGTACTCCTCAACGTTCACCGGAGTCTTGACGCCGTGATAATGGTTCTCGTCGCAGCCGTACTCGTTGGAAAGCTTTTGCAGCTCGCAGTTAGTGCTTCTTACGCAGGAAAGACACTTCTTTTCATGATTGGAAAGCAAAAGCTCCAGCGTGGTCTTACGGGATTTAAGCACCTTGGGCGTATTGGTATAAACCTCCATACCCTCGGCCACAACGGCCGAACAGCTTGCGACAAGGCTTCTTGCGCCCTTTACCTCTACTACGCATACGCGGCAGCTGCCCTCGTTTGTCAGATCCTTATAATAACAGAGCGTGGGAATATTGAAGCCCGCCTGCCGAGCCGCGTCGAGAATACGCGTACCCTCGGGCACGGTAACGGGTATATCGTTTATCTTTAATGTAACTTCTTTCATTGTATTCACCTCTACTTCTTGATGGCGTTTTTACGGCAGGCCGCAATACAAGCGCCGCACTTGATACACTTTTTGGGATCGATGACGTGAACCTGTCTGATCTCTCCGCTGATAGCGTTTACCGGACAGCCGCGCTTGCACAGGCCGCAGCCAACGCAGAGAGCGGGATCGATCTCATACGAAACCAGCGCCTTGCATACGCCTGCCGGACATTTTTTGTCGCGGACGTGCGCTATGTATTCGTCCTTAAAGTATCTTAACGTGGAAAGCACGGGATTCGGGGCGGTCTGGCCGAGGCCGCAAAGCGAATTCTCCTTTATATAATGGCACAGCGCCTCCATTTCGTCAAGGTCTTCCATAGTACCCTCGCCCTTGGTCACTTTGTCGAGCATTTCGTAAAGACGTTTGTTGCCCACACGGCATGGCGTGCATTTTCCGCAGGACTCGTCAACCGTAAACTCGAGGAAAAATTTTGCGATATCGACCATACAATTGTCCTCGTCCATTACGATAAGTCCGCCGCTGCCCATCATCGAGCCGATTGCGATAAGATTGTCGTAATCGATCGGCGTATCAATGAGAGAAGCCGGTATGCAACCGCCCGACGGACCGCCAGTCTGAGCGGCTTTAAACTTCTTTCCGTTTGGAATACCTCCGCCTATCTCCTCGATTATCGTGCGGAGCGTCGTGCCCATGGGAATTTCCACCAGACCGGTATTGTGAATCTTTCCGCCGAGAGCAAAAACCTTGGTGCCCTTGCTTTTTTCCGTACCCATGGAGGCGAACCAATCCGCGCCCTTGAGAATAATCGAAGTAATGTTGGCATAGGTTTCGACATTGTTGATAAGCGTGGGCTTGCCGAAAAGTCCCTTTACAGCAGGGAACGGAGGACGCTGACGCGGCTCGCCTCTTTTTCCCTCAGTAGAATTGAGGAGCGCCGTTTCCTCTCCGCAAACGAACGCGCCCGCTCCCAAACGAAGCTCGATATTAAATTTATGTCCCAGCCCCATGGCGTTGTCGCCGAGTATTCCGTACTCAAGCGCCTGCGCTATTGCAATCTGCAAACGGTTTACGGCGATGGGGTATTCCGCGCGGACATAGATGTAGCCCTGATCGGCGCCTATTGCGTAGCCTGCAATCATCATCGCCTCAATGACGGAATGGGGGTCGCCCTCCAGCACCGAACGGTCCATAAACGCGCCGGGATCTCCCTCGTCGGCGTTGCACACCACATATTTTTTATCGGATACCGAATTATGCGCAAACTGCCATTTATTGCCGGTGGGGAATCCGCCGCCGCCGCGGCCTCTGAGTCCGCTGGCTTTAATGACGTCGATGACCTCCTGCGGAGTCATTTCGGTAACTGCCTTCTGATAGGCAAGATAACCGTCGTATGCTAAATATTCGTCAATATTCTCGGGATTTATAACGCCGCAGTTGCGCAGCACCAAACGATGCTGGCTTTTGTAGAAGGCGGTTTCGTTAAACGGCTTAACCGCGCCGTCGTCGTCCTTTTCCTTGCTGAGCAGTCTTTCGACCATTCTGCCCTTTAAGATATGCTCGACGACGATTTCCTCGACGTCGGACGGCTTTACGTGCTGATAGAAAGCTCCGTCCGGATAGACGACTACTATAGGCCCGCGCGCGCAAAGGCCGAAGCAGCCTGTCATAATAAGCTTAACCTCTTTGTCAAGTTTGTTTTCCTTAAGCAATCTTTCGAATTCGTTAAAAATCTTCTTGCTGTTTCCGGAGGTACAGCCCGTACCGCCGCAAACAAGTATATGAGCTCTTTCCAGCATTTAATTCTCCTTTACAGCATAGCTGTAAGTGTATTCGGTTATGGGCTTGCCGTTGACGATATGGCTTGCCACGATCTGCCGCGCGCGTTCAGCGTCTACATGCACGTAAGTTACCTTTTCTTGTCCGGGAGCAAATACCTCGACGATCGGCTCGTACTTGCAGATACCTATGCATCCGGTCTGTGAAACGATAACGTTAGTAAGGTTTCTGGACTCTATTTCCTCGGTAAGCGCCGTAAGAGTATTCCTGGCGCCGGCGGCGATACCGCAGGTTGCCATTCCCACGACAACGCGGTAATCGTTTTCGCCCGCAATGCCGCGATTGTTGATTTTATTCTTCATCTTATCGCGGATTGCCTGCAATTCCTCCAAAGTTTTCATATTGGTTGTCCTCCATTGATATTTTCGATATTTTCGTCTATCATATCCCCGATATAAGCGCTGACCTCCGGCTCAGACAGCGGAACACCGTCCATCACGGTCCTGATTTCGCGGGTGGAAAACTCGTATTTCCTGCCGTCAAGCTCGTAAACAAGAGAAAATTCCGTATCCGGAGCGCCTCCGATAAGCGTCGCAAACGTCTGTCCCAGCCGCCCTAAAGGCACGCGATCGACATGCTTTAACCCGAACACCGCTTTAACCGTCGTACCCTCTCCGGGCCGGCTGTCTATCTGAAGTCCGCCGCCCGTAAACTCCGCCGCCTGCTTAAACAGCGGAATGCCGAGTCCGACCTTTCTAGTTGTTCTGGTAGTCGCAAACGGATCGGTCACCCGCGCCAGCAACTGCTTGTCCATACCGCATCCGTCGTCGGAAACGGTTATTGCAAGAGTGTCCTTTACGGTATCGCCGGAAACGGTAACGGCAACGTTTTTCGCTCCCGCGCGAGTGGAATTATTGGCTATATCGAGTATATGAAGAGCAAGCTCAGTCATTATATTTGGCCAGTATTCTGTCCACGTCGTCAACGGTCAGGTTTCCGTAAACCTCGTCGTTGACGGTAAGCACGGGCGCAAGTCCGCAGCAGCCTATGCAGCGGGTAGCGTCCAACGTGAATTTATGATCCGCGGTAGTCTCGCCGGGATTGATGCCGAGCTTTTCCTTAAACTTGTCCAAAATAGCGCCCGAGCCCTTTACGTAGCATGCGGTGCCGAGGCAGATGCCGATGGTATATTTTCCCTTAGGTTTAAGGTTAAACTGCGAATAAAAGGTCGCTATTCCGTAAACCTCCTCCAGCGGAACGCCGAACGTTGCGGCGATTTTAGACTGAACCTCTATCGGCAGATAGCCGTAGATGTCCTGCGCCCTCTGCATCGCCTTCATGACCGGTCCCGGAACTGATTTCAACTCCTCCAGTACCTGATCGAACTGAGCCGACTGCTGAGGCGTGCCGATGATTTGATTGCTCATGTTGTTCTCCTTGTAAAAAATTTATCTTTGCCCGAGCTTTCCGAGTATCCCCTCCGGGGACAGCTCGTCAACCTCGAGAAAATTGGCGTTTCTTTCGTTTATATTGTGAAGGTAGTGCGCGTCCGAATCGAATAAAATTTCATAACCCTTGCCGCGCCACTCTTTTATAAAAGACTCGTCGGCGTTTGCGGTTATCTCCACAAGGCCGAAGTCCATATCCGGACTGACGTCGCCCAGCATCTGAATAATACCGTGAGCCGGCCGGTCAATATGAGCCGGAAACGCTATGCCTCCGTACCGCCGGGCCAGCTCCTGCGTTTCGTATACGCCGATATCCGTCGCGGTAATCAACAGATCGCTCTCCTCTCCGAGGACTTCGTCGCGGCCGCTTAAATAAAGCTGCCTGCCGTAGATTTCCGGCTTGTTGGCTATCTTAAGCCGCCGGGAGCCTACCTCGTCCGAACAAAGCTCAGCCTGTCTTGCCGACGGAAACAGCAGCACTACGTGCACCTCCTCCGCCGTCTCAAGCTCCATACCCGACAGGACGGTTACGCCCAATTCTCTGCCCGCTGCCTCCGCCGCCGCGCAGTTTCCAGCCGAGTTGTGGTCGGTAACGGCGATAGCGTCCAGTCCGCAAACCTTAGCCATACCGACAATATTACAGGGCGTCATATCCTCGTCGCCGCAGGGAGAAAGCGCCGAATGGATATGAAAGTCGTAATATATCCTCAAGTCGCCAGCCTTACGCACGCTTCATACATCCCTAAAGAAGTCGTAAGAAGCGAAATCCCTTCCTGCCGGCACTTTTCGGTCAGCTGTGCGTCCGGCTTAACTCCCTCGCACAGCACCACCGCGCTTACCTCCGCAAGCGCCGCCACTCCGGCGACGTTTACGTTGCTCATGACTGTCAGCCATACGCAGCCCGACGGAGCCCTGCTCATTACCCGGCTTAAAAAATCGCCGGCATAAACTCCCACGCACGGTTTATCCGTTTCTACGGACGCAGACGCGTCCAGCTTACGCTTTATCTCGTTTATCGTCACGATAAGCCTCCGTATATCGGCATTCGGCCTTAAGCCCTCGAACTATGTCCTCCGCGAACGCCATGCAGGACGGCGCGCCGCAGCTTCCGCAGTTTATGCCGGGCAATCTGGAATATATTTCCTTGACCTTCAAGGTCTTGCGCATTGCAACCAGCATATCGTCGTCAAGCTTGAAAACGTTGTTGCATCTGTAGGCCTCCTTGCGCTTATACGCCGAAAAGTCGGTCACCTCCACGGTTTTAACCGGCATGGCGTTACGCAGCTTTCTGAGCCTTGTCCTTGCAAGAAAAGGACTTTCGATATTCATCGTGCCGCCGACGCAGCCCAGCGTACATGCGTACAGCTCGACAAAATCTATACCGCTGAGACGGTCGTGCTCTAAATCGCCCAAAACCGAAATAACGTTTTCCATTCCGTCCGCAGAAAGATAATTATCTGTTTTCAAACCGTGCGCCTCGCCGGACGACGCGCCCCAGCTTACTCCCAAGGAGCCGGCAAGCGAAAGCTCTTCTATTGTATCGGGCGTCAATTTATTAAGCTCGGCCAGAAGCGGAAAGTAAAGCTCCTTAGCGGACAGCACTCCGTCGATACGGGCGTTTACGCTGCGCTTCAGACTCATGACGTTTGCCGCGCACTGCGTGATGACGAAAACGCCTATCTCGCTGTCGTCAAGCCCCGTTTCCATCTGCGCCTTGGCGCGCGCCATGTTGGCTGTAACCTCCTCGGGCTGCTGCATGGGAGAAAGATTGTCCATCAAATGCTCGAAACGCATTAAAATAAGGTTGACAACCGCCGGACAAGCCGAGCTTATCACGGGTTTGCGGACGCGATGCTGCTTTTTTATGTATTCCGCGGTGGCGGCGGAAACGTACTCCGCGCCGATAGCGCCCTCTACGACGTCGTCGAAGCCCAGTTTTTTAAGCGCTGTCAGGACGTAATCCGTATCGAAAATATTATTGAATTGTCCGTAAAGCGAAGGACTGGGAACAGCTACGGCGTATCTGAAGGATTTTATGCTGTCAAGCGTGTCGAAAAACTCCTTTTTGGCATTATTGGGACACGCCCTGACGCACTCCCCGCAGCCGATGCAGCGCTCGTACATGATAGCGGCCTTGCCGCCGCGCACGCGGATAGCTTCGGTCGGGCACTTCTTCATGCAGTTGACGCAACCGTTGCATTTTGCGCTGTCAAGATATACGGGTTTCAAATCAAAGCTCATCGCCTTCTCCGTGTCAGAAAATCGTTTTTACAAATTAAAACAAAGCGTTACGACGGTTCCTTTTCCGACCTCGCTTTTGATGTCCATCGAGTCGGAATACTTCTTCATATTGGGAAGTCCCATGCCGGCGCCGAAACCCAGCTCCCTGATTTCGTCCGTGGCGGTGGAAAAGCCCTCCTGCATAGCCTGTTCGATATCGGCAATCCCCTTGCCCGTATCCGAAAGAGTAACGACGATGCGGTCCTCATAGATACCGACGTCGGCAACGCCTCCGTCCGCATGAATCACCATGTTTATCTCACCTTCATACATTGCAATCGAAACCTTGCGAATCACGTCGCTGGCGATGCCTATGTTTTTAAGCGTCCGCCTCACGTCCTCGCTGGCGCGGCCGCAGGACACAAAATCCTCGCCGTCAACGTCGTAATGAAGATGTATAAGCTCGCTCATATCGGCTTGCCCGCGTCAAGACCGGCCTTATACAGCTTGCCGCAGGCCGGATACATACGCTCCTGCGTGGTGAGAAGAACGATGTTTTTGGAGCTTGCAAGTTCCGTTATCGCCTTATCCGGACGCTTGCCCCGAACGAATGCGATACAGCACATAT
The DNA here is from genome assembly GCA_900553005.1 of uncultured Eubacteriales bacterium. Taxonomy (GTDB): domain Bacteria; phylum Bacillota; class Clostridia; order Christensenellales; family Pumilibacteraceae; genus UBA10677. The sequence continues at coordinate 11,158 of USBU01000014.1, forward strand.
CCATCATTTCGGCCGTGCGCACTACCTGCGGATTGACAAGTCCGGTCAGAAGCATACCCTGATCTTTCACATAGGCCAGAACGTCGCTCATCATATCCGAACCGCAGGCCGAATGTATATTGACGCTGTCCGCTAAATCCTCGCAGCAGAGAATTTCGGCGTCAAGAATTTCGGCTATCTGTCTAACGGTCATAAATTCCTCTCCTTATATATTGCATACGACTTATTTTAACATAATAACCGCAAATATTCAACTGTTTATCAGTCGATTTACCAAACTTTTCGACATAAAAGCATACCAAGTTTTTCCGTCCTCGGACGGTAAAGCCGTAAGCCGGCGCATAAAGACGGGCAGCCGGATGAATTTCAAATAAAACTCGGGCGCGGCGCTTACGCAAGCGCGGAGGCAAGCGCGTAACGCTGATAAACTATCTCGCACAAGGCATAGCGAATACGCGACGACAGGCCGTTTTTTTCGCTTAATACCGCCACGTCCAGCGAGGCCGCCGCAGACTCAAGATAATCGCACAGAGCGTTGACGGCCGACGAGCTGGTTTCATTGTATATTGCCTGCTGAACCTCTCGTTCGGCAATGATTTCCGACCGCACGGTTGAAACCGCGTGCATAAGCGCGCTTTCCGTAGTAACGCCCCTGTCGTACTGCGTAAGAACATCGGTAATATCATCAAAAGCTCCGCTGTACGCGTCAAAGCCGCGCTTAACTCTTTCGCTTGTATCCTTATCCTTAATCGTTTCCAGCTTAATTTCAGGCATTACAAGCTTGTAAACGGCAGCGGGCTTGGTTTGCTTATCCGCCACGGTCTGAGCGTCGCGCTGACTGTCGTAAACGGAAGCGGCAATATGAAACACGCCGTCGTTGATTATATATCCCGCGCCGCCGGTTTCCTTGACGTTTTGAGCCGAAAGCTCCGCCTCTACTATCTCGGTGGGCGAATAAAACGAAACATAATACCAGGTCTGAGCCTTTATGCGAAAGGTATCAGACGCTCCGGACGCAAAAAATACCGCGGCAAACAGCGCCGTGACACATAGCGCCGCGCACGCCGCAAGCAGTCCTCCCGCCCTGAAAGAAACGACGGTATGCTTCTTTTTTGCGCGTTTTTTTCTTTTCCTGTCGATTATATGAGGGCTGTCGCCGTAAAACTGTTGCATTTTTCTCTCCGATCTTGTAAAATTACAGCGTATCGGACGTTATCCGCCCAATTTTATATATTCTTTACGGGAGAAATTTATGCAGTATCATATTCAGACCTCGCCTATATGGGACGCTTTCCGAGAAAACGACGGCTGCCCGATGTGCAGACTTTACGAACGCGCCGAAAGCCGGCTGATAAAGCAATATCTTGACGAGGCGGTAATGGAGCCTGAATACCGGATAAAGGTAAACAAGCGCGGTTTTTGCTCCGATCACCTCAAAAAGCTATACGCCGGCGGAAACAAGCTGGGACTGGCGCTTCAGCTTCACACCCGAACCGATAGCGTGCTTGACGATATCGAAATGACCGACAGCGCAAAAAAATCCGGCAGACTGGCCGACAAACTGGCAAAAACGCTGGAAACCTGCGTGATATGCGACGAAGTTGACGAAATCATGACGCGTTACGCTTATACCGTCGCGCAAATGTATTTTGCCGAGGCGGATTTTCCAAAGGTATTTGACGAAAGCGCCGGATTTTGTCTGAAACATTTTATTCAGCTGCTTCGCTACGTTTCTCACGCCTCTAAAGCCGCAGAAAAATACGCCAAAGCTTTGACAAAAAAACAAATCGAGTCTTTGAGAAAAACCAATGCGGAGCTTGAACGTTTTACCAAACGCTTCGATTACCGCAGCAGCGACAAGTTTTCGGCGGGCACGGACGACGCGCTTAAAAACTCCGTCAACAAGCTTAAGGGAAAAATCATAACCGACTAAAAGCCTTAAAACTCCTATTGCGCGGAAAATCCGTTTTTTTATGCCTTTAAACGGTCTAAAATTCGCAATACTCGGCTTATTTCTTAACGGCAGCTTTTTCCGGCTGCAAATAAATATTTTATACGTGAGTTAACATTAAAACCTGTCTCTTATACACATCTCCGAGCCCACGAGACGGAGCTACATCTC
>USBU01000015.1 GCA_900553005.1 uncultured Eubacteriales bacterium
AGATGTAGCTCCGTCTCGTGGGCTCGGAGATGTGTATAAGAGACAGCTTCATGACGCCGTCTTCTCTTTTTTCAAACAGTTCGTACGCGCGGTCCAGATCGCGGAAAGAAAACCTGTGCGTAATCAAAGGGCGCGTGTCGATTTTTCCTTCGGATATGAGGCGCAGTATTTCCGCGCAGTCGCATCCGTCCACACCGCCCGTGCGGAAAGTGAGATTTTTGCCGTACATTTCGGGAAGCGGCAGAATCTGAGGGGAATCGTACAACGCTATCACCGTAACTACGGCGTTGGGACGAGCGCACCGCCACGCCAAACGGAAGGACTCGTTTGTTCCCGCAGCCTCCAGAACCGCGTCCGCTCCGCCGCGTTCGCTTTTCCTTAAAATTTCGGCGGCGTCCTCCGGACTGACGGCAAGAGCCGACGGATAATGCCGGCGCACGAAAGCGAGTCTTAGCTTGTCTGTGTCGCAGATTATTATTTTTTTCGGATTTTTAAGCATAACGCATAGCAGCGTACAAATCCCCGCAGGTCCGGCGCCGATAATCAGAACCGTATCGTCGGACGTTATTTCGGCAATTTTAGCGCCCCAGTAACCGGTGGCCAGCACGTCGCCCGCAAATAACGCCTGTCTGTCCGATACCGTATCGGGAATTTTGCATAATCCCGTATCGGCAAAAGGGACGCGCACATACTCGGCCAGTCCGCCGTCTATACGGCAGCCAAGCGCCCAGCCGCCGTTTTTATCGGCGCAGTTGTTTACAAAGCCGCGCTTGCAGAAATAACATTCCCCGCAAAAGGTCTCCACGTTTACTGCGACGCGGTCGCCGGGTCTGAGTCCTGCGACTCCGCTGCCCGTTTCGGCAATCACCCCGACCATCTCGTGTCCTATCGTAACGCCGGGCAGCGCACGCGGAACCGAGCCGCGCTTTATGTGAATGTCGCTGCTGCAAATGCTGGCCAGCGTTACCTTGACTATAGCGTCGCGGCTGTGCATAATGCGCGGCGCCGGCTTTTCAGTAAATCCGAATTTCCCTTTTTCAAGATATGTATAAGCCCTCATTTTTTACCTCCCTCAGCTTTCTTTGCGCGCCTTCAGAATGACCGTGCCTTCCCTTATATAAAGCACCTCTACGCGCGAAAATCCCGCCTTAAGCAAAAGCTCGGTTTCTCTTCTCAAGGTCAGCGGAATATCTATATGAACCAACATGCCGTCGGAAACGAGATTTCTTTGACGCCGGTACTCGTATTCCTCCCGGCAAAGCCTTTCCTCTTCGTCGCAGCAGGCAATATAATCGCATTGCAGATAGCTTCCGCCCGGCTTGACCGCGCGGTAAATTTTTTCAAAAATACGAATTTTATCTTCATACGTAAAGTGGTGCAGCGTTTCGACGGAAACAACTCCGTCATATGATTTTTCATCAAAAGGATATCTGAAATAATCGTCCCTTATAAGCCTTACGTCCTTATCCGGATAATTTCGGCAAAGCTTATCCAGCATTGCGGCCGACAAATCTATACCGGTAACCGACAGTCCCGGAAATCTGCGGAAAACAGACTTTAACTCCAGCCCCGTGCCGCAACCGATATCCAGCAGAGAATTGATGCCGACGTCCAGAAAATCTGCCGTATGCTCGTAAATCTCCGGATAATTATCCAGATGCACGCTTTCGTATTCGTTGATTCTGGCGGCAAAAAACTCTGCCATGCCCTCGACGGGAGCTTTTCTCTGTTCTTCAAGCCGGCGTTTCAGCCGTATCAGATATTCTTTCGTTTCCTCATCGGTACGTATTACGCTTTTAAGCACAAAAAGCCTCCTCTGCTGTTCGTCGTCAGTTTAACAAAACTCCTTGCGCTTTATATTATATCATCTGCGCGTGATAAAATCAATAAAACAAGGCCGACGCCGCACGGGCGCTTTCGGAAGTTTTAAAGCCGGCAAGGCTGTTTCCGCTAAGCTCCCGCCGCAGTCCGCGCCGGACGCGATTTAGCGTAAAATTAAATATTATTCGCGTATATTCCGGTCAAACCCTTGACAAAATTACCGACTTTTATTATACTCGTATATGCTACTTGAAAAGCTTGTCGTCGGGGTGTAGCGCAGATGGTAGCGCGCATGGTTCGGGACCATGAGGTCGTGGGTTCAAATCCCGTCACTCCGACCATAAAATTCGGTTATAAAAGATATTACGTTTCTTTTATAGCCGATTTTTTATTTGACCGCGATGATTGCCGCCGACTCAAAGGGAAAGCAAAAATTCTACAATATAGCGCGCTTCGCATTTTTTACCGAGTTTGTCCGCAAACGCGTCAAAGAATTGACAACGGCCCGTTGCTTTGATATCATGATTATACAGCCCGCGGCTGTCCGGCGGACAGCCGCGGAATCTTATAACAAAAGGGATCGGAAAAATGAAAACAACGAACATCAAGCTTGTTCATACGGATACGCTCTCATGCGAACCGATCGTGCGCAGAATGAGCGACGGAAGCCTGATTATGGTTTCGCAGTGCGGCGACACATACGAGCCGGCCCCCAACAACCGCGTGTATTTTTTTCACAGCTATGACGACGGGGAAAGCTGGAGCACTCCGACTTTGCTGTACCCGGAGGACGGCAGCGCGGTTTACTGTACCGAAGTCGCTTTATACGGCGGACGCGTAAAGGCGTATTTAACTTTACATAACGGCCAGTTTTTCGACTGGCGCAGCATGGTTATGTGCAGCGACGACTGCGGACATACCTGGACGTGCGAGGGCGCGTTTGCCGGACTGGAATCATACGCGTTTATACGCGGAAAGCTGGAATTGAAAAACGGAGATATTCTTTTGCCGTTTCAACGCTATCCGGTATCGGAGTACGAAAACCTCAGACTTCTGGCCGAATTCGGCGGCGTAAGACGGCCCGACGGCAGAGTGCTTGCCGTTTGCGACGTGCCCGACATAAATATAGATCATGTCGATAACGGCGTAATGCTAAGCCGCGACGGCGGAAAAAGCTTTGAAAAATTTTCATGCCCGCGTTTTCCGATACGCGGAGAAACAGGGCTTAAATGGATCTGGAGCGAACCTACGCTGGCAGAACTGTCGGACGGCCGCATAGCAATGCTCATACGCGTGAAAAACGAAACGCTTTGGCGCAGCGAATCCTGCGACGGCGGAAAAACATGGAGCGCATTTAAGCCTGCAGATATCCCAAATCCCTCCTGTAAGCCGAAGCTGATAGGTCTGCCAGACGGCAGAACGGCTCTTATCCACAGCGCAAATTCACAAAAACGCAATCCCCTATGCCTTTGGATTTCCGACGACGATATGAAAAGTTGGAAAACACGCGAAGTCATATCCGACTTTCCGCTGAACTTCGATTACCCGGACGGCTTTTACGAAAACGGAAAGCTGTATATTTCTATCGAGCTTCAGCGCAGAGACGTATTGTTTATAAAATATTCGCTTTAATCTTTTTAAAAGCTTTTCCGCGCACCGACCGAAAAAGACATAAAATACAATCGGAAAATCATGCACGAATATTCCGTGCGCTCTGCGGCAAAAGCGCAGCTATATACCGCAGTTGCGCGGTCCTTGATTTAAGGCGGACAGCCGTCTTTATTTTATCCGCATAAAAGCAGATTATCGCCCGGCGGGCGGATTATAACTGCTTTTGCAATAAGCCTACGTTCGGCATAATATAAAAACCACCGACAAACTCGGTGGTTTTTATTTACGAAAGCGCCTGATTTTTTAAATCCGACCCGTTTTTCAGCTTAAGCGCCGACAAATATCGTTGAAACTTTGGCCTGTCGATTTACAATGCCGTAAAACAAAGCCTTTAACGCAATTGCTATTATTTTTGCCGCGCACGGAAAAGTTTAATTATTTTCCGACAAGATTATATCCGCAATCTCGCCCATGTCCGTTACGACGTACTTACATACGGAAAAATCGCTGTTTGCCGCGGTTTCGGTACCGCGGTACCCGATGCACGGAATCTTTGCGGCGGCCGCCGCAAGACTGCCCGTTCTGGAATCCTCCACAACAAAACAGCGCCCCGGCTCCGCTCCCAGCCTTTCCGCCGCTATGAGATAAGTGTCCGGCGCAGGCTTCGGATTCTGAACCTCGTCGCCGCAAACTATCGTACCGAAGTACCCGGCTATGCCCAAATAATCCAGCACGCCGGAAACGTATTCTCTGGAAGATGCTGAACCGACGGCAACGGAAATGCCGTTTTTATCGAGAAAGCCGAGCAAAGCGGAAAGATTTTTGCTTTCAGGCAGCTTCTTCTCCTTGATAAGCTTAAGAATTTCACGGAATTCGCCGTCCACAAGCTCCTTGGGAGATTCCGACAAATGGTAACGCGATTTAAAATCCGTCCAGTAATCAAGCTTTCTTGCCCCCAGCACCAGTTCTTTTTCCGCCGAAGCGGGAATTCCCAACGCGGCAAAAAAGCGCGCGCGGGCCAAAGTATGCAGCGGCTCGCTGTCCAAAATTACGCCGTCCATATCAAAGAGCACGGCCTGAGTATTTTTCATAAATTCCTCCCGAAATAATTTAACCGAACATAATTTGCCGTTTCCGGCGAGGCGCATACCTCCCCGATTCCTCGTAAAATAATAATTAAGACTTTACGGGCGGATAATATATTTGCCCAGCGCGCGTTTTTCGGGCGAAGAAAGTATTTCCTTCAGCTCTTCAAGCGGCGCGACGGCGGCTACCATACTGCGAACGTCCAATGCGCGGGCATTTATAAGATTGAGCGCGCGCCCCTGCGTATAGGGATTGATATATGACGCTTTAAGCGTAATTTCCCGCTTGAATATATCAAACGGCTTTACCGAAAGCGCTGCGTCCGGCGCCGTCAGACCGAACATCATGACTACTGAAGCTTTTCCCGCAATATCTATTGCCTGCGCGATTGTGGACGTCTGCCCCACGCATTCTATAACGCAGGACAATCGGCTGATCCCGGCGCGACGTATTTCCGCTTTGACGTCCGAACAGAACGGATCCAAAGTCAGGAATGCCCCCAGGCGCGCAGCCGCCTCGCGCTTAACCTTTGACGGCTCTATCAGCGCTACCCTGGCCGCGCCCGCACGCAAAGCCAATTGCAGCATGATCAGTCCTATCATTCCGCCGCCTATGACGGCAACGTCGTCACCAGGACGAATATTGCACATATCGATACCGTGCAGACAACATGCAACCGGCTCGGTCATCGCTCCCTCCTCAAACGAGGTAGTATCCGCCAGCCTGTAAGCCTGCCTTGCCGGCACGGCGACATATTCGGCAAAGCCGCCGTTGACGGTAGTCCCTATCCCCGTGATGCCGGTACAGAAATGTCCCAGCCCGGACAGACAGTAGGGGCACTCTCCGCACAAAACGTTGGGATCGACGCACACTCTGTCGCCTTCCGCAAAATCCTTGACTCCCCGGCCGATTTCCGTTACCTCTCCCGCAAACTCATGTCCCAACACGGTCGGAGGATGAGTTTGCGCCGCGCCCTCGTCCCCCGAAAAAATATGCACGTCGGTTCCGCAGACCCCGCATGCTCGCACACGCACCAAAAGCTCGCCTTCTTTGGGGACCGGCTTAGTTATATCTTCCACCCTTATATCGCCTTTGCCGTAAAAAACAGCCGCTTTCATTCGACTATCCTCCTTTCAGCCGCACGACGCGGCCCGTAATCGATTATTATAATAGCATTTTTGCACGTTACGCGCAATTAAAACAGCATATAATGAACATATCAATCAATTTATGAGGTAAATTATAATAAATGCGCTCAAAATGCTCATCACATTAATTTTGTATTAAATTTTATATAAATTTTTGTAAAAATATTGCAATTTTAAAATTTCGTGTTATAATATATATAAACAAGCAGACAAAATACATTGCAATCCGGATTACTCCGGATATCACTACGACAAGGGAGCGTACAAATCGAATGAAAAAAAACATGTACAGTCTTATACTTGCAGAAAAGGTTATTGACGAAATCGACAGATTGGCGGCCAGCGAAAATACAAATCGATCCAATCTGATCAATCAGATACTGGCGGAATACGTATCCGTGACTACGCCCGAAAAGCGAATCGCGCAGATCTTTGACGAAATGGAAAATTTATTTAAAAGCGCGGCCGATCTGCCCGTTTATCACCAGCAGCACGACAATACGCTTTCGATAAAAAGCGCGCTTTGCTATCGCTACCGTCCGACAATCCGTTACGAGGTGGAGCTGTTCAGAACGGCCGAAAACGGAGCGTTCGGCCAGCTTAAGGTCAACTTCCGCACGCAGTCGCCCGAACTTTTAACGATGCTGACGGACTTTTTTTCTTTGTGGCGCAGACTTGAGGAAATTTACTTGCCCGATTTATACGACCGCGCCGCCATATATTATCTTGACGAAAACAAATGGACGCGCACGCTGCGTTATCCCGAGGGCGGGCTTTACGAGCATACGGACCTCGGCAGGGCGATCACCGACTACGTCAAGGCTTTCGACGGAATGCTGAAAAAAAGACTGTCCGGCTGTAGCGTGCGGGAAATAGAAAACGACTTTGTAGCCTGTCTGAACGACGGAATGCTGATAATCTGACTTTTCAATAGGAGGAAAAAATTATGGACGCAAACAAACTTACTCAAAAAGCGACGGAAGCAATACAAACCGCTCAAAATATAGCGCTGGAAAACAACAACGTACAAATAATGCCCGAGCACCTTTTGTACTCGCTTATAGATCAGGAAAACGGACTTATAGGTCAGCTGCTTAAAAAAATGGGAAAATCGCCCGACGCGGTTTTAAGCGGCATCGACACGCTTATCCGTAAAATACCGGCGGTAAGCGGCTCCGGACGCGAACCGGGAAAGGTTTATATATCGCCGCTTACCGACAAAATTCTGTCCGCCGCAGAAAAACTGGCCGCCGGCATGAGGGACGAATACGTATCCGTAGAGCATCTTATGCTGAGTCTTTTCGACTATGCGGACGACGGCATCAAGGGAGTGCTGCGCGCGCACGGCATCACAAAGGAAGCGTTCTTAGCGGAGCTTAAAAAGGTTAAAACGGACAGAGTGACGTCCGACAATCCCGAAAGCTCTTACGACGCGCTCAACAAATACGGCTTCGATCTGGTGGAGCGCGCAAAACAGCAAAAGCTGGATCCGGTAATCGGCCGCGACAGCGAAATAAGAAACGTGATCCGCATACTGTCGAGAAAAACCAAGAACAACCCCGTGCTGATAGGCGAGCCGGGCGTAGGTAAAACCGCAATAGCCGAAGGGCTTGCCCAGCGAATAGTGCGCGGCGACGTGCCCGAGGGACTTAAGGATAAGACTATATTTGCGCTTGATATGGGCGCGCTTATAGCCGGCGCTAAATTCCGCGGAGAATTTGAAGAAAGACTGAAAGCCGTGCTGGGAGAAGTAAAAAAGAGCGAGGGACGGATTATTCTGTTTATCGACGAGCTGCACACCATAGTCGGAGCGGGCAAATCCGACGGAGCCATGGACGCAGGCAATCTGCTTAAACCGCTTCTGGCGCGCGGAGAGCTTCATTGCATAGGCGCCACAACGCTGGACGAATACCGCAAGTACATCGAAAAGGACGCGGCGCTTGAACGCAGATTTCAGCCGGTAACGGTAAACGAGCCTAACGTAGAGGACACCATTTCGATATTGCGCGGCCTTAAAGAGCGCTACGAGGTTTATCACGGCGTGACGATACACGACGGCGCGCTGGTTGCCGCCGCAACGCTGTCAAACCGATATATAACCGACCGCTTTCTTCCCGATAAGGCGATAGACCTTGTGGACGAGGCCTGCGCCATGATACGCACCGAAATCGATTCCATGCCCTCGGAAATGGATGAGACCTCGCGTAAAATCATGCAGCTTGAAATCGAAGAAACGGCTCTGAAAAAGGAAAAGGACAGCCTAAGCGCGGAGCGGCTTAAGGAAATCCAGAAAGAACTGAGCGATCTGAGAGAAAAATTCGACGCGATGAAAGCGCGTTGGGAAAACGAAAAAAAGAGTATTCACGCGGTGTCCGACTTAAAATCCGAAATTGAGCGCGTAAACGCCGAAATAGAAAAGGCGCAGCGAAACGCGGATTACGAACACGCCGCCAAGCTTAAATACTCCACCCTTCCGGAGCTTAACAAAAAGCTGGAGGAGGCCGCCGCGCAAAGCGAAAACAAGAAAAACTCTCTGCTGCGCGATACGGTAACCGAGGAAGAAATCGCCAAAGTCGTATCGCGTTGGACGGGCATTCCCCTTGCAAAGCTTATGGAGGGCGAGCGTGAAAAAATATTGCATTTGGGCGAAATTCTGCATAAGCGCGTAATAGGTCAGGACGAAGCGGTACAAAAAGTCAGCGACGCAATAATGCGCTCCCGCGCAGGCATTGCCGATCCCAACAGGCCCATAGGCTCGTTCATGTTTTTAGGCCCCACCGGCGTAGGCAAGACCGAGCTTGCCAAAGCGCTTGCCGAATGTCTGTTTGACGACGAACATAACCTTATCCGCATAGATATGTCCGAATATATGGAGAAATTTTCCGTCTCCAGACTTATAGGCGCGCCTCCGGGCTACGTGGGCTACGACGAAGGCGGCCAGCTGACGGAGGCAGTAAGACGCAAACCCTACTCGGTCGTACTGTTCGACGAAATAGAGAAAGCTCATCCCGACGTTTTCAACATTCTGCTTCAGGTGCTGGACGACGGCCGCATAACCGATTCTCAGGGCCGCACCGTAGACTTTAAAAATACCATACTGATACTGACCTCCAACCTCGGCTCCAATTTCATTCTGGACGGAATAGACTCTAAGTCCGGCGAAATTAGCGACGAGGCCAAGGCCCAGGTATCGGCTCTGCTGAAGCAATCCTTCAGACCGGAATTTTTGAACAGACTGGATGAGATCATTTACTACAAGCCGCTGACCAAAAATAACATTCGAGGTATTATCGACATTCTTACCGCTTCGCTCGCCCGCCGAGTAGAGGACCGCCAGCTTAAGCTGATAATAACCGACAAAGCAAAGGATTTTATTATAGACCACGGCTATGATCCGATTTACGGTGCGCGTCCGTTAAAACGCTATCTTCAGTCCAAGGTCGAAACCTTGCTTGCCAGAAAAATGCTGGAATCCGACCTGTCCGCCGGCAGTCTGCTAAGCGTTGACGTCGAAAACGGCGATCTGACGGTAAAAGTATCCGCCTGAAGCCGGACGCTAATTTTATTGAAAACAAGACCTTAAGCTTTTGCGCTTAGGTCTTGTTTGTTTTTAAATTTAACATTTTATCAATTATCACGCTTTTTAAGCCGCGGCCTTTTTTGCCGAACGTATCCTGACAAACGCCGAGTAAACCATATACGCCGCGGCAATCATGTTAAAGTCAACGACGACGCAGCCGCGGCCGGCCTCGGCGGAAACATGATACGCTAAGCCGAGATAAAAATCTATTTTACCGTAAACATCGGTCAGCCCGTACTGCGCGCGCATAAGGCACAGCGCGGCCAGCGCGGCGGCCGGAAACAGCAAAACGGCAGTGTCGGGCGCTCTGCCCGCCCTTTTATCCGAAACAAATTTTACCGCGCCGATTGCCAACAGAAGCAATCCTATCCACGTATAAAAATCAGCTCCCTGCAAATACGTATGAAAAGAAAAACTGCCGCTTATCCTGTTCTCTACATTGACGACCGCTTCGCATACCGAAAACAGCGCGAACGAAGCGGCCGTTACGCACGGCAGAAAAAGTCGGCCCCGCCAGAGCTTTAACGCGCAGTCGACCGCGCCGGCAACCGGCTGACGTTCATCCGGACCGCCGTTGCCCGTAATTTCCGCCGCAGGCACGGCGGCGCGCTTTACGTCTACCGCGCATACGAGAGTAAACGCGGCGACCGACGCGATTAAATTTACGTCTATAAACCAATTTACCGTAGAGCTTACAGCCGTCTCTCCCTCGAATCCGGCAACGCGGAGAAAAAGTATAAAATACATATCGACCTTATTGACGCTGAACGGCGAGCCGTATGGCGCCAATTTGAAAAAGCGCAGCTCGGCCGCGCATACGGCCGCGGCAGCCGCAAGAGCGGCAGGGATCAGAAAAGAAAGCGCGGTTCCCCTTTTGCTTTTGCGGCGGACGACGACAAACGCCGCCGCGCCTGCAAGCGAAAGCGCGGCAAACAAAATCGCGGCCGCGCAATTTGCAAAGAAAAACCCCAATATCCGAAATCGTTGCCCGAATAAAAGGAAACGAAAAACGCAGCGCTCTCGCCCGCGGCAAATACAAGCCCCGCCGCCGCAACGATAAACGGATACAAATATGTCAGACTTTTTCTCATTCTTAACTAACCCTTATAACACAAAGTATTATCATTGGATATCAGCATATGCGGTTACCTATCGATCATATCCTAAACGCACCGGCTCAGAAAAATATTTCCGGCAAAATCCGTCATCCGTCCCTGAAAATTAAATATATTTACTATTAAATATAGTACCATATCTATTTTCTGTTGTCAATATCAAAGCGCGCTTCCCATTTTAAATCGGAACGCGCATACGGCAAAATCCGATTAAAAAGAGCTTGCGGTAAATAAAAATCCGCGGTATAATGATTATAAATCTCAACGCAAGACAAGGAGAATATATGTCGCTTTCCGACCGCAGAGACGAACTTCTTAATATGCTGTCGCCGTCCGCGCCCACCGGCGTTAGGACAATAGCCGAAAAGCTGTTTATAAGCGAGCCGACGGTAAGACGCGATTTAAAAGAGCTGGCCGCCGAGGGGCTTGTGATCCGCACGCACGGAGGCGTAATGCTTAGCTCTCCTGCCGCGGACAAAAGTCTGCCGCTGTGCAGCCGCGAATTTCTGATGAGCGAACAAAAGGACTCGATATGCCGGCAAGCCGCCGAAATCGTTAAAAATGGCGACGTGGTTATGCTGGACAACTCGACAACCGCCCTGCATATGGTGCCGTATCTTAAGAATAAAAAAGACATTATAGTGATCACCAACGGCATACGGCTGGCGGAAGCGCTATGCCCGGAAAACATCAAATGCCTTATGACGGGCGGACAGGTAAAAACCGAGGCCTACGGCCTGATAGGCGCCGACGCGGTAAAATTTCTGTCAGGCTACAATGCGGACGTCTGCTTCTTCTCCTGCCGCGGGATAAGTCCCGACGGGCGCCTTACGGATACCTCGGTAGGCGAGGACGAAATCAGAGCGGCCATGATGGCCAGATCGAAAAAAAGCGTTCTTCTGGCGGACTCAAGCAAATTCGGCTTAACGTTTTGGCACAATCTTTGTCATATCGGCGAGCTTGACGAAGTTTTTTCCGACGCGGATATAGATATTTCCGATTACGCAAAAGACAATCGATAACGATAAAAACGAAATTTATCAAATCGTACCGTAAAGCCAAGCGTAACGCGCTTGCGGAATAAAACAGGAAGGAATAAAATCATGAATAAAATCATCGAAAGCGGAGTATGCCGCCTGGGCGATCCGTTTATTTTAGCGGAAAACGGAACGTACTACATGTACGCTACTACAGCGCGCACCGAAAAGCACGGCTTGCAGACAGGCTTCGACGTGCATATTGCCGAAAAACTGGAGGGGCCGTGGACTAATGCCGGCGGCTGTCTGGAAACGGTTTCCTGGAGCGCGGATCTTTTCTGGGCGCCGGAGGTCTACAAGCGCGGCGGAAAATATTATATGTTTTTTACAACAAGACATAAGGATACCAAAAAGCTTCAGATTGCGGCGGCAATCGCAGACAATCCGCTGGGACCCTTTACAGATCTTGGAAGACCGCTTTTTGCAACGGATTACTCGGTAATCGATTCCTCCGTATATTTCGAGGGAAACGACGCCTGGCTGTATTACGTAAAGGACGTCAGCGACAACGTCATCGACGGCGTGCACGTCAGTCAGATTTACTGCGTCCGGCTTGCGCCCTCGCTGACCGAGGTAACGGGCGAGCACAAGCTGCTGACCACCCCGGACACCGAATGGGAAACGTCGCTCGATCCCAAATGGCAATGGAACGAAGGGCCTTTCGTTTTCAAACACGAAAACAAATATTATTTAAGCTATTCGGTCAACTGCTATAACAATCCGCTTTACTCCGTATGCTACGCCGTATCCGACAATCCGGACGGACCCTTTATAAAAGCCGCGGAAAATCCCATCCTTATGAAAACCGACGAAATATCCGGGCCGGGGCACAACATGTATTTCACGGATTTCGACGGAAACTTTATGACGGCGTATCATGTGCATACCGATAAGGACCGCCCCTCCGGCGACCGCAGAGCCTGTTTTTCAAGAGCTTTTATCAAAGACGGAAAGCTTGTTATCGATTATAAATAAGGTTTATTAAAATTACGCCTAAAATAAAAACGGGCAACCGGAATAATTCCGCCGTTGCCCGCTGTAATTATTAAAGACCTTTAATTACGCATAATTCAGCTTTTCAGCGCCGCCGGCGCCGCATAAAGCCCCGCTCGGCAGCGCGGGGCTTTATTTAACATACGAGCGGCAATATTCATTAAAAAACTGCCGGTCCGTAAAGTCAAATTATCCAATGTTTTTACGCGAAACATCGCCGTTATAAATTGTAATTATATCAGCGCGCCCCGTTCAGCCAAAATACCGCGCAGCTGTTCGACCGGAACTTCCGCCGCGGATTTACCGCACTTTATACCCAAAGCCGCGGCGACTCCGGCAGCTTCACCTACGCAGGTCGCAATAGGCATTACTCTGAAAGCCGCATGAGCTTCATGCGTCGATGAAAGCGGACGGCCGGCCGCTATCAGATTTTCCGCGCCGCAAGGAACCATTGCTCGGTACGGAATGGTATAATAATCGTTTTCCTTTACGTACACGATCTTAGTGCCGGTACCGTCTGGACTGTGCACGTCGATCTCCTGTCTCTTATACACATCTCCGAGCCCACGAGACGGAGCTACATCTCGT
>USBU01000016.1 GCA_900553005.1 uncultured Eubacteriales bacterium
GGCTCGGAGATGTGTATAAGAGACAGCCGTTTTAACGCGGCAATCCCCCGCGGCAAACACCCCGTCCGTACACGTCAGACAATCCTCGCCCGCCTCTATATAGCCGTCCTTATCCAGCTTTACGACGTTTTTAAAAGCCTCGTTGTCCGGCTTTTGTCCTATGGCGACAAAACAGGCTTTAACCGGAAGATTAAGCCGGCTGCCGTCGTCGCGGTTTTCAAACACGCAAGCAGATAACTCCTCCTCTCCCTCAAAACCCACAAGATTGACGTTTTTTATCCATTCGACGTTAGTCTTTTCCATAAGCGCGATTTCAAGCGCCTTATCCCCGAAGAATCTGTCCGTCCATGTGCAAACGTAAACCTTTTTGCAATAGCCGCTTAAAAGCAGAGAATATTGCAGCGCGGTGTTGGCGTCTCCCACAAGAGCGACGTCCTCTCCCGAGTAAAAGGCTCCGTCGCATACGGCGCAATAGCTTACGCCGCGACCGGTAAACTCCTCCTCCCGCGGTACGCCCACGGTTTTATGCTTTGCCCCCGACGCGATTATTACCGCGCGGGACTCATGCTCGCCGTAATCGGTAACGACTTTAAATGTTCCGTCCGAACGTTTTTCTATTTTTTGCGCTCTTTCCAGCTCAAACGCCGCGCCTAACGAAGTGATCTGATCAAACAGCTTATCTGAAAACTCGCTGCCGGAAATAGCTTTTACCGACGGGAAATTTTCAACGCGCGGAGAATTGGCAATCTGACCGCCCACGCAGTCGCCCTCCAGCACAAGCGCGGATTTTCCGTTTCTCAAAGCGTAAAGCGCGGCGGTCATTCCCGCCGTGCCTGCGCCTATAATTATTATATCAGTCATGTTAACCCTTAATATTTTCTATATAGCCCTTGATTTTGCTTGCGTTGTCGTATCTGTCGAAGCCTGCGCGGCTAGGCACAAGCATGGTAGGAGCCTTTTTAACGCCGTATTTGAGCGCGGCCTCCTTATTATCTTCGGCGTCGATGACGACGTAATCGATACCCGCCTTATCCAGCATCATCTTGCTCATCTTGCAATTGGGGCAGGTCTTTGTCGTAAACAGCATCGGTTTTTCGTCCGCGCCGCCTTCCTTGCAGCCGTCGGCCACGATTTCCCCGAAAGTTTTGGGCGCGCGCTTCAGAGTTGAAGAACCGATGTCGTACACCGTGCGATCCTTAAATTCCTGCGCTTTGCCGTCGTTCCAATTCTGAACGGGACGATAATAGCCGGTAATGCGGCTGTAAACCTCGGCCGGCTTTCCGCAGACGGGACAGGTGAACTGCTCTCCGACCAGATAGCCGTGATCGCGGCATATAGAATACGTCGGAGAAATCGTATAGTAAGGAAGCGTATAATTTTCCGCAATCTTTTTAACAAGCTCGGCCGCAGATTTCCATGACGGCATTTTTTCGCCGAGGAAAGCATGGAATACCGTGCCGGACGTATAAAGCGTCTGCAGACCGTCCTGAATATCCAGCGCGTCGAAAATATCCGAAGTATAACCAACAGGAAGGTGCGAGCTGTTTGTATAATACGGCGTGTCGCCTTCCTTAGCGGCGGTCTTAATATCGGGATAGCGCTTTACGTCGTGCTTGGCAAGGCGGTAAGAAGTCGATTCGGCCGGAGTAGCCTCAAGATTATACAGATCGCCGTACTGCTCCTGATAATCGGACAGGCGGTCGCGCATATGCGTAAGCACGCGCTTTGTAAACTCCTGGGTTTCCGGCGCCGTCATATCTTTGCCAATCCATTTCGCGTTGAGGCCGGCCTCATTCATACCGACAAGCCCGATGGTGGAAAAGTGGTTTTCAAACGTGCCGAGATAACGCTTGGTATAGGGATACAGCCCCTCCTCCAGAAGTTTGGTAATTACCGTGCGTTTTACTTTTAAAGACCGCGCAGAAATATCCATCATCTTATCGAGACGCTTATAAAAATCCTGTTCGTTTTCGGACAGATACGCGATACGCGGCATATTGATGGTGACCACGCCTACGGAGCCGGTGCTCTCTCCGCTGCCGAAGAAGCCTCCGGATTTTTTTCTGAGCTCTCTTAAATCGAGTCTTAAACGGCAGCACATGCTGCGGATATCGCTGGGCTCCATATCCGAATTGATATAATTGGAAAAATACGGAGTTCCGTATTTGCTGGTCATTTCAAACAAAAGACGGTTGTTCTCGGTGTCCGACCAGTCGAAATCACGGGTTATGGAATACGTGGGAATAGGATACTGGAAGCCGCGGCCGTTGGCGTCGCCCTCGATCATAATCTCGATAAACGCCTTATTCACCATGTCCATTTCCTTTTTGCAGTCGCCGTAGGTAAAATCCATTTCGCGGCCGCCCACAATAGCGGGCAGATTGGCAAGGTCGTTAGGCACGGTCCAGTCGAGCGTTATGTTTGAAAAAGGAGCCTGCGTCCCCCAGCGCGAAGGAGTATTTACGCCGTAGATAAAAGATTCGATACACTTTTTGACCTCGTTATACGAAAGATTATCCACCTTGACAAAGGGCGCAAGATAAGTATCGAAAGATGAAAACGCCTGAGCGCCCGCCCACTCGTTTTGCATGATTCCCAAAAAGTTGACCATCTGGTTGCAAAGCGTAGCCAGGTGACTGGCCGGCGAGGACGTAATCTTGCCGGGGATACCGCCAAGTCCCTCCTTTATAAGCTGCTTTAAGCTCCAGCCGGCGCAATATCCGGTAAGCATTGACAGATCGTGAATGTGAATATCCGCGTTTCTGTGCGCAGAAGCGATTTCATCGTCGTAAATCTCGCTCAGCCAGTAATTTGCGGTTATCGCGCCGGAATTGGAAAGAATAAGTCCGCCCACCGAATAGGTAACCGTAGAATTTTCCTTGACGCGCCAGTCGGTCACCTTTACGTAGCTGTCAACCAGCTCCTTATAGTCAAGGATCGTGGACTTCATATTGCGAATTTTTTCGCGGTTTTTACGATAGAGAATGTACGCCTTGGCGACGTCGCCGTAGCCGGCCTCGATCAGCACGTTTTCCACACTGTCCTGTATATCCTCGACGGCAACGAGCGAATCCTTAATTTTATGCTCGAAATCCGCAGTAACCTTAAGCGCAAGCAGGTCGATAATATCAGGATTATACTGCTTATTCTGCGCTTCAAACGCCTTGGTGATGGCAGCGCTGATTTTGGAGATGTTGAAATCGGTTATTTTACCGTCCCTTTTGACTACGTTATACATTTCCCTTTCCTCCGATAGAAAGTAAATTTTTCAAAGTGCGATCATTATAGCACCGTATTTAAATTTTGTCAACAGTTTACACCCATATATTGTGGTTAATTTTAAAGTATCGTACAATATATTGTAGAAGCATAATTATAATTTTATAACTTAAGCGTTAAAAAAACGCGTTAAACTACGATTAAACGCGCGCCGGATACGTCCCCGAACGGAAAAAAAGATAAAATAATCAAATAATTTAACGCGCCGTATAGACTATAAAATAAAAAACGTTTGCGCTTTTTATCCGGGGAAACGTCCTGAGACAATGCCGCAGACAAAGCGCAAAACAAACTTAACACTGCGACCAGCGCGCGTGATTGATGACTTTCCGCCGGGAAAAACGGCCGCGGATATACCAAATACCTGCCTGTCATGCAGAGATCTCGCTTTAATTTAAAAGCAACCAAAACCGAAAAGCGCACGGCTTCCCGGTAGTCGAAGTCGTAAAATTATACGCGAAGCAAACGCTTAGACAAAAAATTTGCTGATACGCATATGACAACAAGCTCGGCATTGAATTGCCGGAAAGGCAGCAAGACCGAAACTCAAAAGCTATTAAGAGCAGAAAATACAAAAACGTCGCCGCCTCAGGTCCCGACGCTTCAGTAACGTAATCTGCGCAAAAACGTCAATTCCCGCCGCGTATCTCGGCAGACGGAATATATTTTTTCACCGTGTCGAGAAATTCGGCCGTTTCCTCGGAATCATATGCGGATACCTCAGCGCCGCCCACCAGATTTCCCGAATCCATGAAAGGCTGAAGATAATATTTGTCCGCGCCGGCAAGCCATATACCGATTTTTTCGAAGCAAGCCTTATCGAAAAAAGGCTTGACCACGGTGGTGCGGAATTCGTAAGGCGTCTTACCGTTCATCAAAATTTCAGCGCTTTTTTTAACGTCGCCGATATTTATATTTTTAACGCCCGCCGTAACCGCATATCTGTCAGGACAGTTTTTTATATCCATGGCAACGTAATCAACGCGTCCAGACTCAACAAGCGCCCGCAAGCGCTCGGGAAACGTACCGTTGGTATCCAATTTGACCGAATATCCTTTGGCCTTGATACGATCTATAAACTCCTCAAGTCCGGGCTGTAAAAGCGGCTCTCCGCCCGTTATAACCACCCCGTCCAAAATTCCCCTGCGCTTGTCCAGCAAGGCCGTTACTTCCGCCTCGTCAACTTCATCTTGACCGCAGCCGGTAACTAACGGCGCGTTATGACAGTAAGGACAACGCAAATTGCAGCCCTCGGTAAAAACTATGCACGCCATCTTTTCCGGATAATCGAGTAAAGTAAGCTTTTGAAATCCTCCGATCTTCATAAAAAGCCCGTCTCCTTATTAGGTATTATAAGCTGTTGCTCCGATTTGTCAAGAAAAATAAGCCGAAATAATCGCGGCAAGATATTCAGTCCGAAAGCTGCTGCCGTTTCATATCGTAAGACGATTTAACGCATTCATATCGTCCCGGCCGCATCCAATCGCAATATTTTTTCCGTTTACGGGAGTTGTCCAGCTAAATCGTCATAAAACCGATCTGGTGAACAGCTGAAATTTTATACTGCGCGCCGAATCCCGACGTTTAACGCCCCGGCCGAATAAGCTTACCGACCATTATACTGCGGCGGTTTTTTTACGGCAGTCAACTTTAAGTCATACGCTGTAATACCTGCGGCCGCGCGCAGACAATAGCCGAACCGTATAATAAAAAACGGCAAACGTCAACAACGTCCGCCGTCCTGAATCGACATAAATCCTATTCGTAAAGTCTGGAAAGAGGAAGCTCTGCAAATATACTTTCGATTGCGCGGGCAAACAGCGGAGCAACGGTGATCTCCTCTATCTTGGAAATCTTTTTCTCCTTTGGCAGCTCGATTGTGTTGAGCATATAAACTTTTTTGATGACCGAATTTTGCAGACGCTCTATCGCGGGACCGCTTAAAACGGCGTGAGTGCAGCAGACGAACACTTCCTTTGCTCCGCCAACCTCGATAAGCGCTTTTGCACCCTGCGTAATAGTGCCCGCAGTATCGATCATGTCGTCAACAAGCAGACAAGTCTTGCCGGAAACGTCTCCGACTATATTCATGACCTCCATGACGTTGGCCTTGGGACGGCGCTTGTCCACAATGGCAAGCGGACAATCCAGCTTGTTGGCCATAGCGCGCGCTCTGGCGACCGAACCGACGTCCGGCGAAACGACGATAAGATCGTCGCGCTTTACGAACGCCTTATTTTTAATATAATTGCACAGCACACTGCTGCCCAGAAGATTATCGACCGGAATATCGAAAAATCCCTGAATCTGCGGCGCGTGCAAGTCCATGGTAAGCACGCGGTCGGCGCCGGCAGCCGTCAGAATATCCGCTACAAGTTTTGCGGTGATAGGATCCCTGGCCCTTGCCTTGCGGTCCTGACGCGCATATCCGAAATAAGGCATAACCGCCGTTATTCTACCGGCGGAAGCACGGCGCATTGCGTCGATCATTACCAGAAGCTCGACAAGATTGTCGTTTACCGGCGTTGACGTGGACTGAATCACGAATACGTCGCACCCCCTGACCGTCTCGTCAATCTGAACGCTGGTTTCTCCGTCCGAAAACTGCCCCACCTTAATCGCGCCTAGCGGCATATTAAGCTCCTTGGCTATTTCGTCGGCCAAAGCGGGAGAACCGTTGCCCGCAAAGAGCTTAATCTTGTTACCGTGTGCTATCATTTGATTTGCCTCCAAAAATTTATTTTCTCAAAAAATATTGGCTTGTCCGCATATAATAAGCGGAAAAATCCTGACGAAAATCCTGGGAAATCATTCCTTATCTTCAGCGTATTTATTACCCTTCCAGCCGGTTTTGACGGTCTGACGAGCGCGGGCAATCGCCAGCGACGCCTCCGGCACGTCGGCGTTGATTACGGAGCCGGCCGCAATAAAAGCTTTGTCCTCGATTTTTACCGGCGCCACTATTGTGGACGACGAGCCTATAAATACTCTGTCTCCCACCACGGCGGTATGCTTATCCTTTCCGTCATAGTTAGCGAAAACAACTCCGGCGCCGACGTTGCACTCCTTGCCCATTACTACGTTTCCGGCATAAGTAAGATGCGAAAGTTTACATCCCTCTCCTATCGTGCAGCCCTTAAGCTCCACAAAATCGCCGATGCGGCACCTGTCACCGATTACGTTGTCCGCTCTTAAATTTGCGTAAGGCCCCACCGAAGCGCTTTTACCGATATAGCTTCTGATCATATGAGAGCTTTCAACAGAGGCGCCCTCGTCAATGATACAGTCCTGTATAACGTTGTTGTTGCCTATCTTTACGCCGCGCTTTATATGCGTATTTCCCTTGACTATGTTATTGAAACCTATGGTCACACCTGGCTCTATCGTCACGTCGCAGCCTATAGCGGTGCCGGACAAGTCCTCGAAATGCACGCCCTGCTCCATATGGTAATCCAAAATACGGTTTTTAAGAATATCTGAAATCAGGCCTACCTGTTTGTAGCTGAAGGCCGTAATAAAATCTTCCTCGTCAAAGTAAAACGTATTTTCGGTATAAATTTTTTCCGTATTTTCCAGATAAGCACAGTTAAAAACATAGCCGCGCGTCATCTTAAGCACGGTTTTAGAGCTGTTGTACGCCTCGTCCACCGCGGCGGCAACCGTCTTTTTTGTAATAAGAGGGGTATCGGAAAACAGTACCACGATATAGTCGCAGCCCTGCTTGATATGCGGTTTGACAAGAGCGGGAAGCTCCTTGTCCGCGTCGAAGTCGGCTATGTCCGCGTCGCAGCCGTCAAGCGAAAGCTTGACCCAATCGAGAAGAGACTTACCCAAAATTTCGATACCGGAGGTATCGCCCATTTTGTCATAAGACGTTCTTAATATTAAACCGCAAAAAGATTTACCCATACCTAATCTATTATATATCCAAAACGCGAATTTTGTCAACACTAAACCGCTTTACACGGTTAAATTTAAATCGGAAAAATCAGGATTTCTTCTTTTCATTCCTCAGCGCTTTAAAAAACCCGCTCAGTTGCGCCGCGCATTCCTCTTCCAGCACGCCGCCCCTGACCTCTGCGCGATGATTGAAGCGCGGCTCCCGCGCCAAATCCATGACGCTGCCGCAGCATCCGAAACGGCGGTCGAACGCGCCGAATACGACGCGATCCACCCGGGAATTGACGATTGCTCCGGCGCACATGACGCACGGCTCCAGCGTCACGTACAGCGTACAGCCCGACAGATTGCGCCGGCCGAGTCTTGCGCCAGCCCTTTTAAGCGCCAGAATCTCCGCATGAGCCGTAGGGTCCGAATCCTTTTCCCGGCGGTTATAGGCGCGAGCGACGATCTTATCCTCGTTTACCACCATGCACCCCACCGGCACGTCACCGTTATCCGCCGCGCGGCAGGCAAGGCGCATGCATAATCTCATGTATTTTTCGTCGTTCATAAATAAGCCTCTCAAGCGATTATTTTTCATTTGAAGCCAGATAATCAATAAGTCTTATCGGCAAATCCTTGTTTCTCTCCCACTCGTCCTCGCTTAAAGCGTCGTCCGGCAACGGATGCTCCATGTCGTCGGAAACGATCTCCACGGTAACTGCCGGAATACGCAGAACGTCAACGCACCAATCCTTATATCCGCCGGCGCTGTCCGTTTCATCCGCGCCCAGTCTGTATCCAAGACGCTCGTTCAAATAAACGGCGAGCCGTAAATCGCGGTTTTTACGCCATCCCGTCTGATGAAAGTACCAGTAAAGCTCCTGCCCTTTCGCATGATAGCTGACCGTGCTGTCCGGCATGACGTCCAGCGTAAAATTTTTAAGCGCCTCGGTTTCCCGCGCGGAAAACGGATAACGGCCTATATAATTTTCGGGCGAAGGAAAACGGACGTTTTTGCTGCCGCTGCCGAAGCGCGCATCAAAATTGACGTTTAGATCCACGGCGTCTATATTAGCCTTCCACAGCGAAAAATCGGCTCCGCCGCCGTTAATCTCTTTAAGAAATTCTCTTCTTTCCCCGAAATAATCCGCGCCGTGCTCGATAAGCAGCGCTCCGTCGGGATTGAGCATGGGAATAAAATAAACCGAGCCGCGCGGCACCCCGTTTTCAAGCGCATAAGCGGCCTGACGCATAACAAGAGCGGCGGTCACGTTTTCGCGCGCGTGTATCGCGCCCGTAACTATGATTTTACAGCCCGTGCGCGCGCCTACGCGTATATACGGAATCAATCTGCCGCTTTCCGAATAACCTATGCTGCCAACCTCCGCTCCGGCGTGCAGAAAATAACACAGCTCCTCCGTCAGACGGGAATATGTAAACATGCCGCTTGCCCTCCGGTCTTTTATATGCGGCGGACGGACCGACGGTGATACGTTTTAAATCAAGGCCTCACTTATGATAAGGCGTTCCGGCGGCGATATTAAACGCGCGGTATATCTGCTCGCAGGAAATAAGTCGCATAAGTTGATGCGGGTAAGTCACGCGGCCTAAGCTGACAATCTCGTCGGCGGCGCCCTTTACCCTTTCGTCAACGCCCTCGCTGCCGCCGATGACAAAGGTAATTTCCGGAGCGGATAAATACGCCCTTTCCATAAGGCGGCTAAGCTCCGGGCTTGTCACAAGCCTTCCGTCAATACCGAAAAGCACGGTATAGCCCTTAAGCCTTTTTAATATCGCGTCGCTCTCGCGTCTAACCGCGTCGCACCCGGACTCGTCGGCAAGCTCGGTTATCTCAAAAGAACAAAACCGCGAGAGCCTTTTTACATATTCCTCTACTCCTGCCGTAAGATATTTTTCCTTAAGCCTGCCCACGCATAAAAGAGTGACTTTTTTCATCAGAGGCCCCAAATAAACGTAAATATCGTAGTGACGGCCGTCATTGCCAGCGCTCCGATATAAAACGCCCAATCCCTCAAAACAGGCTTATAAAGCATCTTATCTTCCAAAGGAGTGCCGTCGTCCGTTACCGGCTCTCCCTCCGCTTCCGTAATCCTGATACCCGACGAAAATGCGCTGTCGAGCCCTTTGCTTTTGCCCTTTTTGGCCAATTTGAGAATGACAAAAAATATCAGCGCGCCCGCGCCCGAAACAAGCGCCCACAAAAATACCGCCAAAACAAAATTACTGCCGAGAAGATTGTTAACCGCGTCGAAGAATCCGCCCAAAGGCAGCGAATATGCGTCCGCGTAATCAAGATAAACGCTTAACGAATTGTTGATAAAGTGCACTGCCATTGCCGGAAAAATCGATTTTGTCTTCAGTACCAGCGCGGTCATAAGCATTCCGAACAAAAAAGTATAAAAAATCTGGGTTATGTTTTGATGAAACAGGCCGAACATCAGCCCGCACAGCAAAATCGTCTGAGCGTTATTGAAAGAGCCGCGCATGGTTGTCACAAGCCCGCCTCTGTTGGTAAATTCCTCACAGATACCGGGTAGCACGCCGGTAAGAAATATATTCAGCAATAAAAGCCACGCGGAAAAGGTCTCGGGGTAAGCCCCGCCTCCGCCGGGCGTATAGCCCATCAGAACAAGTATCACCTGCCATATCGTAGAGATGCCGATAGTCGCAATGAAGCAGCAAATGCCCAAAGGAATGCAAAGCAGCATTATATACCAATCCGGCTTACGCACGTTTGAAAAGCTGAGCACCTGGAAAAAACTTTTCTTAAGAGCCAGCTTATAAATTAAGAACGGCCCAATCAACAGAAATACAACCTGCATAAGCACGTTGAATATAACGTCCAGCAGAGTGTCGTTTATCGCTCCGGATAACAGACCGGCGACTATGCGCGCGACAAGCAATCCCGCCGACACCTCGAACAACACCATTCCGGTCGCGCGAAATTGCTTTTGTCTTTGTTCCAACAAATTTTCCATAAGCACTGTTCCTTTTATTGTTTTGCCCCCGAATACCGCCGCTTATACGGATCGACGTCCGAACTATACCGCAACGCCCGAAATATTTATCATAAAGACCATAAGCCACATAAACGCGCAGACGCCCAGTCCTAAGCACAAAAGTATAACGTGCGTTTTCTTACCCAATATTTCGTTTCGCCTGCGGCCCTCGGTCACGTCGCTCTCGTCAAGAGCGTCCTCCTGTTTGCGCACGGCCAGAAGCGTCCTGAAATCCGCAACGCGCTCCTCGGTTTTATCGTTTTTTTCAAAAGCCAGAATTCTGCCGCCGGAAGGCTCGCTCTCAAAGCGCAGCATCAGCCGTCCGATCAGATACGCGGCGGCAATCCCCGCCGCGGCAAGTATAAACGTAAGCGCGATCCACAGCGGAGACGGCTCGAAAGCCGCGCCCGACGAAGGCATAAACTCCAGAATCAACGCAATCAGGTTATTGCCGGAATGCAGCAGCATGGCCGGAAGCGCCGAACGCGAGCATATAGCGAAATAAGCGCATACGCAACCGAGAAAAAACTGATAAACCGTTTGCTCGGGGTTCATGTGCATCAAGGAAAAAGCGAGTCCTGAAAGCAGCACGGACGCCGCGACGCCGTATTTTTTCACCAGACCGCCAAGCAGCGCGCCGCGGAACACAAGCTCTTCGCACACCGGCGCGATCAGTACCGTAACGACGGCGCCGAGAGCAATATTGAGCGGAGTGTCAAAGGAAAGCGGGTCGGAAAACCGATAGCCGATGTTTTCCAGCAAAACGGCAAACCACTGCGCCGGAAGAATAAAACATACGACGCATACCGCCGCGCACAGAAAGGCCAAGCAGCCGGTAAACCATCTGACGGGCTTTACCGGATATCCGAGAGCAAGCTTCTTTTTCCTGACGTGCAAATACACCGCAAGCAGAAAAACGGCCTGTATAAGCGCCATGAGAATAAAATTGACCGTCATTGCGGCGGCGTCGCTCAGCCCCGCCGTCATCGTAATTATCATCACGACGACCGAACCGACAAGCTGGATCAACAGATCCAGTACAATGGCCTTAAAATAAACCGCCGCGCCGTCCGCGGCCGTCAGCGTCCTCAATAGCGGCTCCTCCTTAAACTATTTCAAAAAGACTGCTCATGCGGTCAGCCTGGGCGACCTCCAGCCTAATATCGCGGCCTTCGCAAAGTCCGCGGCTGCAAAGATAATTTTTACACGTTTCAAAGGCCAGCTCGGGATAATTATTCTCTCGGCTCAAATGAGCAAGCACGACCTGCTTTACGCCGCGGCAGGCCAAATAAGCCACGCACTCGGCGCAGGCTGCGTTGGACAGATGCCCCTTATCGGACAGAATACGCTTTTTAAGGTACGGCGAATACGCCCGATTGTTTTTGAGCAATACCTCGTCGTGATTGCTTTCAAGCACCATAAGATCGCTGTCGGCCACGGATTCCAAAAGTTTTTGCGGCATTTTTCCGATATCGGTGGCGACCGTAACCTTTTTTCCTCCGCTAAGAATGCTGTAGCCTACGCATGGCACGTCGTGACTGACGCGGAACGGCGAAACGGTAACGTCCCCGATAAAGAAATCGCCGCCGACGGCAATCAGCTTTTTTCTTGCTTCGGCCAGCTTGTGATACAGAGAGCCCAAACAATCCTCGTGACAGTAAACGGCAGTCCCTTTATTACGGCGGCAAAACGTATCTAAGCCGCTTACGTGGTCGTGGTGAGAGTGCGTCAAAAGCACGGAAATTTCATCCGGAGAACTCCCGAGCGCCTTCAGACATTTTTCCACTCTCAGCGCGGGAAGTCCTAAATCAACGAGAAGCTTAGCGCCTTCGCTGGCAATATATATACAATTTCCGGAGCTGCCGCTGCCGAATACGCAAACCTTGAGACTCATAACTAACGTTTATTATACATTAACCCGGGAAAAAAAGCAATTATAATACGGCTCAAGTTTGCGCGTATGCCGTAAATGTAAAAAATTTCACGCGGCTGAATACGCCCGCGGACTCCGACAAATAAACCGAAGTCCATAAAAGCTGTAATATCTGCGCCGGGCAATTTTCCCGGCGAGCCGCGCCGGATACGGTTGCGGATAACGTAAAATTATGCTAAAATATCCGTATTACACGATAAAGGATCATTTCTTTATGAAAACTTACGGTTACGAGCAAATTGCCGACGCCTTAGGCCGGCTGATTGACGGCGGGCTGCGCTGCGTGGAGCCTCAGGCCGCGGTACTGTTAAATACCGCCGCCGCAAAAGAAACCTGCGAATACGCGCGCTGGGCTTTGAACATGATCAAGGATAACGCCGAAATAGCAGAACGCGACGGCTGCTTTGCCTGCCAGGACTGCGGACTGGCAATGGTATTTGCTACTTTAGGCCGGGAGGCCGCGCTTACGTGCGACCTGTCCGACGCGATAAACGAGGGAGTAAGGCGGGGTTACAGAGACGCCAGAAAATCAGCGGCGCATCCGCTTACCAGGCTTAATACGGGCGACAATACTCCCGCCGTAATCTACACCGATATAACGGACGGCGACGGACTTGTTCTGGAATGGCTGGCAAAGGGCGCCGGAAGCGAAAACATGTCCGCCGTCTATATGCTTACCCCGTCCAAAGGCGAGGACGGCATAGTTTCTGTCTCTTATACACATCTGACGCTGCCGACGACTTAATAGGTGTA
>USBU01000017.1 GCA_900553005.1 uncultured Eubacteriales bacterium
GGGCTCGGAGATGTGTATAAGAGACAGGATAAAATAAGTCGTTATAAGGAGTCGATGATGATAGTATTACAGACGGTTTCCTCTTTGGATAAGGTTTTTTCACATACTGGACCGACGCTCATTCAAAACGGCGGCAGTATGCTCAGAAACGAACGTTTCAATTTTCAGCTTTCGATTTATAACGACGGCTGTTTTGTAAACGGAGTCTCGCTTAAGGTGCAAGGCCTGCCCGAGAGCGCCGTAACAGTGCGTGAGGTGCGTGAAATTGCCGGACAGTGCGATTATTATCCGACTTGCGACGATTACTACATATTTACAGACGATAAGCAACGGGTTTTTCCCGAGCTGTTGCAGCCGTTTAACGCCGATAATTTCTTTTTGCGCGGCTGGCAGTGGACTACGCTTTGGATAACCGTATATATGCCGGAAGGTTTGCCTGCGGGCAAGCATAACGTCGGATTAACTCTTACTTTAAGCGACGGAACGACCTCTACGGCCGAATATCTTTTGGACGTAATAGACGCTCGGCTTAAAAAGAGCGACCTCATATACACTAACTGGATGCACTACGATTCCATTGCGGAATACTATAACGTCGAACCCTTTTCCGACAGATTTTATGCGCTTTTCGGTACGTTTCTGGACACTGCGGTTCTGCACGGTATGAATATGCTTTATACGCCGCTGTTTACTCCGCCGCTTGATACCGCGGTGGGAGGAGAGCGCCTTACGGTTCAGCTTGTCGGCGTAACGCTGAAAAAAGGCGTATATTCCTTTGAATTTTCAAAGCTCGACCGCTTTATCGATTTTGCTCTGTCGCGCGGCGTCGCATATTTCGAGTTTTCGCACTTGACAACGCAGTGGGGCGCCAAAGCCTGTCCGAAGATAATGGCCGACACCGATGACGGCCGTAAGCGTATTTTCGGCTGGGATACGCCCTCGCTCGGAGCGGAATATAAGGCGTTTCTTTCCGCGTTTCTGCCGGCGCTCGATATGTTTTTGCGCGAGAAGGGCGTGACGGAAAAATGCGTGTTCCATATTTCGGACGAGCCGTCTGCCGACCAGCGCGAAGATTTCGGAAAGGTGTTCGATTTTATACGTCCGCTTATCGCCGATTATAAAATCATGGACGCAACAAGCGATCTCGATAACGATATGACCGATTATCCCGTAATCTCTATACAGCACGCGGTAAAAAACATGAATCCAAAAAATTGGGTTTATTACTGCTGTTCGGCATATTCCGGTTATTTCAGCAACCGCTTTTTCAATATGCCCTCGCAAAGAAACCGCATTATAGGTATGCAGTTGTATTTAAACGACATAAAGGGATTTTTGCAATGGGGGTTTAATTTTTATCGGTCTCAGCTGTCATTGCGCCGGATAGATCCGTTTTCCGAAACCGACGGCGGCGGAAGCTTTCCCTCGGGCGACAGTTTTATCGTTTATCCCGGGTTTGACGGAGCTTGGGATTCGCTCCGGCTTGAGGTGTTCTACGACGGACTTCAGGACCGTATGGCGCTGAAGCTGCTGGAGGAAAAAGTAGGCCGCCCGGAGGTAGTCAGGCTTCTTAAGGCGGAGGGATTGGACGGGTACGGCGTATATCCGCGTTCGGCACAGTGGCACACGAATTTCCGTAATAAAATTAACGATTTATTACGCTAGCCTGTAATTTTTCGTCATGAACCGTTTGCGCCGGCCGTTTTGTCGCGTAATGTTCAGGCTGTACCGGACGGGATTATTTGCAATTAAGATTCAACGTTATTTTGCACCGAAAAGCGTATTTTTACGGCGTGAAAGCCATTTAAAAAGCGTTTTTTGCCGCAAAACACTGAAAATTCGCTTGACACAACAGCGCGCTTATAGTAGAATATTATAGCATCTTGCGCAGGGTGCCGTTTGTCCTGTCCGAAAGACTAGCCCCTTTAAGGACGGAGTCGGCCCTCGGCGTATGCAGACATTGCGGTTTGCCGGCGTGAAACGGCTTGTCCGCCGTGCGAAATTCAATAGTATTTTCAAAGAGGATATTACCGTGAAAACTTTTATGGCCAATGAACAGAATATCTCCAGAAAATGGTATGTCGTCGATGCGACGGACATGCCTATGGGACGCCTGGCCAGCCAGGTAGCGGCGGTACTGCGCGGCAAGAATAAGCCGACCTTTACGCCCCATGTTGACTGCGGAGATTTCGTTATCGTTATCAATTCGGATAAAATTGCTCTTTCGGGAAATAAGCTTGAGGATAAGTATAAATCGCATCATACTCTTTATATGGGCGGACTTAAGCAGATCCAGTACAAAAAGCTTATGGCCGAAAAAAGCGACGAGGCGCTTTACCTTGCAATCAAGGGTATGCTTCCCAAAAACAGCCTTGGCAGAAAGATGCTTAAAAAGGTTCGTATTTATAAGGGAGCCGAGCATAACCACGAGGCTCAGCAGCCCGAGGTTCTTAATCTAGTGAAGAGGTATAACTAATCATGGCAGCAAAAACCACCGCAAAGAAAAAATTGCAGTATTGGGGCACCGGCAGACGTAAAAAGGCTATTGCCAGGGTTCGTCTCGTACCGGGTTCAGGCACAATAAATATCAACAAGCGCAGCATTGAAGACTATTTCGGCCTCGACACCTTAAAGCTTATTGTCAATCAGCCTCTTAATCTTACTAACACGGCGGGCAAGTACGACGTGTTTGTAAACGTAAAGGGCGGCGGCCTTACCGGTCAGGCAGGAGCTATCCGCCACGGTATAGCCCGCGCGCTGGTAGTGGCTGACGCAAATCTTAAGACCGAGCTTAAGAAGGCCGGTTATCTTACCCGCGATCCGAGAATGAAGGAGAGAAAGAAATACGGTCTCAAAAAGGCGCGTCGTGCTCCGCAGTTCTCCAAGAGATAATTGTTTTTATTCTGAAATTTTTAAAACGGTTCAGACATTCGTCCGAGCCGTTTTTATTTTTAGAATATTTGAATCCGTCGGCAAATAATTGGCGGACAAAAGGCGTATCGAACTTTGGCAAGCGGTTTATTCTGTCGGAATCGAACGGATTTTTAAAGTACGCCGTAGGGGAGCTAAAAATACAGGAAGGCTTATGTAGCGTCCAATAAGGAATAGCGTAATTCGGACTTTTACGGAGGGAAGCGGCCGAAAGCTTAGAGGCAGGGCCGATAGCTGAGCCGTAATTTAATCTGCAAAAACATTTTTGTTTGCTTTTTTTCTTTTAAGCTCAATTTCATTTAAGCTGAGCGCTTTTGCTGTTGAAAATCCTATCGCCGCGCTTAACGCTTAATATTTTTTTGCTGCCGGATCGTTTTTCTAGTAAGTTTTTTTCAGTGTTTTAGTAAGCCTCTTTTTTTCGCGTCTTTACTTGGGCCTTAAATGGCATTGACAGGAAGCATTCGCTTGTGCGCCATATTTATATATGGTATAATTACCTCATGGAATGGAGCGAGCTGAAAATCGCGCCTGTTTTTGCCCGTGAGGCGGTGTGCTGCTTTACAGGCAACAGGCCGCATAAGCTGCCGTGGGGCAGAGACGAGAGCCGTACTGATTGCATCGCTCTTAAGCAACGGATTACGGACGCGGTAATCAGTCTTGCCGGCGAGGGGTACCGGCTTTTTGTGTGCGGAATGGCTTTGGGCGCGGACATTTACTTTGCCGAGTCCGTCATGGAGGCAAAAAAAATCGTACCGGAAATATATCTTGAATGCGCCGTTCCCTGTCCAGAGCAGACGGACGGTTGGGACGCCGCGGATTTAAAGCGATACGGGAAGGCGCTTGAGCTGTGCGATTTTATTACGGTTGTGTCGCCAAAATATTCTACGCGTTGTATGCTCAGGCGCAACAGGTATATGATCGATAAGTCGTCGGTTGTGGTTACGGCGGATTACGGGCTAAACGGCGGTACGGCTTCAACCGTGAGATACGCAGTCAATAAAGGATTGCGTATAATTTCTTTGGCCGGTAAATAATTTAAAAACCGACGTTAAAACAGTTTACAAAACAACCTCTTTTGCATATAATATTGCAGTAGTAGCGGCCGGGCGGAAAATTCTGTCCTAATCGGCCGAATAAAACGGAGATTTTTATGTGCGAAAATAAACCGAAGTACATTTTATGCCCCAGATGCGAGCTTAATTATATCAATGAAAGCGACGGTTATTGCAAGGTTTGTCAGGCCGAGTTGGGCTTGGCCGATCCCAGCATTCTGATTCCCGACGAGGAGGAGCTTTCCGGCGAAAAGCTTTGCCCGATCTGCAAGGTTAATTATATTGCCGAGGACGAAGAGATTTGTTTCCTTTGCAAGAGAGAGAAGGAGGCAAAGGAAAGTCCGGAGGAAAACGATGACGCTTGGCGCGATTTCGTGGACGACGAGGTGCCTGACGACAGCAAGGAGATGAGCGAGATTTCTCTTTCGGAGCTTGCCGACGAAGAGGAGGAAGAGGACGAGGATGAAGAATCTGACGAGGCTTTGCCTGACGACTTCGATTACGACGTAGATGCCGACGATTTTGCAGACGTTGAGGACGACGAGGATGAGGATGAAGAAGAGGACGACGAGGATTCCGATTTCTGAGTAAAATTTATTTGCGACCGCGGATTTGTGTCCGCGGTTTTTTGTTTTTGCCGTGTTTTATTCCGGGTTTGTGTCTGCCGTATAAATTGTTTTGCCAATTTGATTTGTGACGGCTGATAATTCCCTAATAATACGGCTGCGTTTCGGATTTGTCAACCACAGCAAAAACACAATTCGGCGGGATGGCATTTTAAAAAATTTCTTGGATAAATTTACGTCAAAACGCTTTACATACTTTAATAAAATAAAGTATAATATTATACGGATTTATCCGCCTGACTAAGGATCTGGCGGATAAAGCATACGAATATGACAGGGGGTTTGTATGAATAACAAACACACGATAAAGGCCGACGAGCTTTTTGACGTTATCGTTGCTATCAAAACAAAAGACGACGCTAAAAAGTTTTTTACGGATCTTTGCACGCCGGGGGAAATTACGGCTATGGCGCAGCGGCTTGCCGCGGCAAAGCTTTTGCTTGACGGCTGCACTTACGAGCAGGTAATTTCGCTGACGGATATATCGTCGGCCACTCTTTCCCGCGTGTCGAAGTGCGTGAAGCGCGGAGAGGGTTACCGTAAAATTCTCGGCGGCGGAAAAACTACAGAAAAACGCTAGCGAGGAATAAAAAGCCGCTCGATGGTTATAATTACGGCATGAGAAAGAGAGCTGTAAGTATCGATGAAATCAAAAGCGACGTGGCCGCGCTGGTCGGACAGCGTTTGAAAATAAGCGTAAATAAGGGACGCAAGAAGATTGTGCGTTACGACGGCGAGCTTGCCGGGGTATATCCGAGCGTTTTTATTTTAAAAATCATAGGCGACAAAAACGTTAATTCTTTGTCGTGTTCATACAGCGACGTAATTTGCGGAGACATAAAACTTAAGGGCGAATTGAAAAAGTAAAAGTCTTTTGCGTCTTATTTTGCGCAAATCGGATTGTGTTAAGCTGTTTAACAGGCGCTGAACGCAGCTGTATTCAATTTGAAGTTGTAAATGTTTAAAGGCGGAAGAGCAATAAGGCAATTCCGTCTTAATTATTTTTCAGACGCAAATACGATTTTAATGTAATAGCTTTGCGATTATCAAAAAAGCCGACATCGTTAAAGAGTGTCGGTTTTTTTATGATAGTAAAAGCCGTAAAAGCAAAAAGCCTGCCGTCTTTCCGCGATGCGCTGCGCATATATATAATATAAAGAAAGAAGGGCAGCCGGAAGTTTGGAAAAAAACGGAAAAAACTTTTTTAATACTGTCATAAAAACGGTAGCCAAGCTATAAAATATAGTGTTACTTTGGACAAATTATTTTTTAGGAGGTTAGCCGATGGCTTTCGAACCCGTTTTTGAAGTAGTAAAATTAAACTCTAAGAGGAGATTGGCTAAGACTCAGGCTGTAGTGGAAGCGCGGCTGCTGCCTCAGCCGAACACGGTTATTGCGCGCGTGCTTTCTATTACCGCAGACAGCGTGATAAGCGCGTCCGAGGTTTTCACCGGGGAGGCGCGCTACAACGGACGGGTGAATTTTAAGGTCTTGTTCGTAGACGTGGACGGCCGCAATCACAGCATGGATTACAACGCCGACTTTTCGGATAAGATCGAGGACGGCGCAATCACCTCCGAAATCTCTCCGTACATTTCCGCCGCTGTTCTCGATACCGATATCGTAAACGTCTCGGCGGGAGAAATCAAGCTGGCTTCGGTCGTCGAGATCAGGCTGGACGCGGACGTAAGCGAGGAGCTGAAATATCTTTCCTCGGGCGGCGAGGGGCTTTATACCCACGACGACAGAGTAGAGTACTCGCATCTTACGGCGCGCGGAAGCGGAGTCTCGACGATGAACGCGTCGCTGAACGACGTTAAAATCGTCAGCATTCTTCTTGCGGAGCACAAGGCTGTGGTGACCTCGCGTTCGGCCGGCGTTGATATCGTGCGCGTGGAAGGAAATATCATAAGCGACGTCTGCGGAGAAACCGAGGACGGACTGCTTGCCAGTTACCGTGTGGAAACTCCTTTTTCGGAGGAGTTCGGAGCGGGCGACGCGCGGCCTTCCGATCTTGTTATCGCCTGCGCTTCGGTCAGCGGTTCGGCAAAGCTCGAGTCCGACGGAGAAACAAGCGCAGTAAGCCTTGAGTACTCGCTTAAGGTCGATTACAGCGTTTATTCCGACGCCGGCGTGGACGTTATCGTGGACGCGTTCAGCGTTTCCAATGAGCTGCTTTCCACTTCCGAAAGCGTCAATATCTGTAAAAACAAGCTTAACGTCACCGTCACGGACCGAGTCGAGGGCAACGTTACGCTGGAAGTAAATATGCCTATTGTGGACAATATCCTGGCGGCTACCGCTTTAAGGCTGTCTGTTACCAATATCGTGGCCGGCGACGGAGAGGCGCTTATCGAGGGAATAGTCAGCGGCAACATTATTTACTATTCGGCGGAGGCTAATTCCAAAAACTCGGTTGCGGTCGAGCTTCCGTTTTCTCTTAAGCTTCCAGTAGAGGGGCTTTCTGAGGGCGACGACGTTACCGGCAGAGGCGAGGTGACCGCCGTTACGCTTAAGATACGCCGCGGCAACGAAATAGATATCCGCGCGGACATTGCGGCAGAGCTTGAAGCGTCGGGCATATCTACGAAATGCGTAATTACCGAGCTGAACGAGGGCGAGGCGCGCGAGCTTCCTTCATCGGCGATTTCGATACATATCGCAAAGCCGGGCGAAACGCTTTGGGACGTAGCCAAGGCGCTTGGATCCACGCCGGAGCTAGTCATGCTGCAAAACCCTGATCTCAATCTTCCGCTTTCCGGCGGAGAACGTATTATGGTATATCGTCACCTTACAAGATAACGCCTCCGCGTTTGACATATAACCGATTAGATGTTATAATCGGCGTATGGATTCGGTAAGCGTTAAGGTACATGCCAAAATAAATCTGTCGCTGAACGTATGCGGTAAAACGGATAATTATCACGTGCTGGATACGGTTATGACGTCGGTGGATATCGCCGACGTTGTTTCCGTGCGTAAAAGTCGGGATTCTTCTTTCAGAGTGTCGTTTGACGTCGAAGGTCCGGAGTTTTCCAACGCGTTTAAAGCGGCGCGGCTTATGTCGGTGCGGTTCGGATGCGGCGGCGCCGATATTTGCGTCCGGCGCGGCATTCCTGCGGGCGGAGGTTTGGGCGGCTCAAGCGCCGACGCGGCAGGAGTCATGCGCGCGCTGAATCTTTTGTACGGATTGGGCATTGACGACGACAGCCTTGCTGAGGCTGCGGCCGAAATAGGCAGCGACGTGCCGTATATGCTTACCGGAGGATATGCAAGGCTTATCGGGACGGGCGGCGTATTTGAAAGCTTTGACGGACCGGACGGACAAATAATCATTGCGGGAAGCGGTACGGTCAGCACAAAGGAATGCTTTGAGACGTTTGACAGGTTTGATTTTGGCGGAATAGCTGCGGACAACGGCGCGCTTGTGGAGCGGCTTGTAGGCGGCGGACTTTTATCGGCGGGCAGGTTTACGGGCAACGCCTTGTTCGGTGCGGCTTCTTTACTTAATCCGTCCGTGGCGGAAATTTACGGAATCATGCGCGCGCACGGGCTTGACGCCTGCATGACGGGCAGCGGAGCGTGCGTTTTCGGTATAGGCGATGATAAAGAGCTGCGCGCGGCGGAAACTGTGTTAAACGAACACGGATACAGGTCGGACATAATAAATATTGTAAAAAAAGGCTGCGAGATTGTATAAATAACGTATATCGGTACA
Organism: uncultured Eubacteriales bacterium; assembly: GCA_900553005.1. Lineage (GTDB taxonomy): Bacteria > Bacillota > Clostridia > Christensenellales > Pumilibacteraceae > UBA10677. Next base: position 8,328 of record USBU01000017.1, read on the forward strand.
TAATTTCCCTGTCGGCGATATGCCGGCGGGGAGATTTTTTTATGAAAAGAATATTATGTATATTGTTGACTTTTTGTATTTTTATGATATTTTGCGGATGCTTCGCGCATAATAACGACAGCGCCGAATACAGTCTGATACGGATACATATTCGCGCTGACAGTAACGACGCGGACGATCAGGCCGTTAAAATGCTGGTAAAGGAGTCCGTAACCGAATATCTTACGCGTGAGCTTGACGGAGTGGATTCCTTTGAGGAAGCGTATTCTATGCTTGACGAGCGGCTGTCTGTAATAGAATCCGCCGCCGAAAAAGTATTGGAGGAAAACGGTTTTTATTACGGGGCTGAGGCTAAGCTGAACAACGAGTATTTTCCCACCCGCGCTTATGAGGACGTCGTTGTGGAGTCCGGTTATTATGACGCGCTTATAATTAACCTCGGCAGCGGCAAGGGCGATAACTGGTGGTGCGTCGTTTACCCGCCGCTTTGTTATGTCAAGGCGGACGCGGCGGACGGATTTAAGTATAAATCCAAAATTAAAGAGCTGTGGGATAAGTATATCCGAGGCGAAAAAAACTGAAACCAAAGGAGATGTAAAAATAAAATGCTTGAAAAAGAAAACAGGAGAATCTGGACTCGTATCGTTCTTGTGCTGCTCAGCATCGCGTTGCTGTTAGGAGCATTGCATTTTATGGCGGGCGGAGGCGACGCCGAAGCAAAAAATATTGTCAAGGGCGATACTACGGCCAATATTAAGCTGGTGCAGCAAAGATTATATAATCTGGGCTACTATACCTATACGATAGACGGTATCTGGGGCAGCCGCACGCGCACCGCAGTCAAAAAATTCCAAAGCGATTACGGACTTGTTGCGGACGGAATCGTGGGAGCCAAGACGGAGAAAGCGCTGGGTATCACGCTTTCCGGCGGCGGAGGCAGCGTTTCAAGCTCGCTTTCGTCCAGCGAACTTAATCTTTTGGCCAGGTGCGTTTATTCGGAGGCAAGGGGAGAGCCGTACACCGGTCAGGTGGCCGTAGCCGCGGTCGTACTGAACCGCGTTCGTTCATCGTCGTTTCCCAATACGATAGCGGGCGTAATTTATCAGCCGGGCGCGTTTACGGCGGTAAGCGACGGGCAAATTAATCTTACGCCCAACGAGTCGGCTTATAAGGCCGCAAGGGACGCGCTTAACGGCTGGGATCCTACCAACGGCTGTCTGTACTATTACAATCCGGCAACCGCGACAAGCAAATGGATATGGTCGCTTAAGGTAGAACTGAAAATAGGCAAGCATTCGTTTGCACGCGCTTAAATGGTGGGGGGAGGCAGTATATGAGAACAACCGAAAAAAAGAAAAATTATCCTTATTTGCTTATAGCGGCCGTAGCCGCGCTGGCCGTTTTATGCGTCGTGCTTATAGCGGGCGTTTCGGTAATCAATGCGGAAAGCGTTAAGCGTAAAAATACGCTGGAAAGCGTTTATTCCCGCGCGCTTTACGATATGTGCGACAGCGTTAACAATCTGGAGGTAAATCTGTCCAAGCTTATGATAGCGGACAGTAAGGCGGAAAGCGTGCCCATCATCAATGAGACGATCGCTCAGGCGGAGCTTGCCGAGTCGTCGCTGTGCCAACTTCCGTTGGACATAAACAACGTCCGCAAAACCAGTAAATTTTTCAATCAGGTGGGAGACTGGTGCCAGTCGTATTCGGGCGCTATAATGAAGCAGGCAGATACGTCCGCGTATGTGGATCAGGCCGAGACGCTTTATATCGCCGCCAGAAACATCAATGAAAATCTTAAGGAGCTTGCCTCGGCGGCGGACGGCAAAAAAATTACCGAGAGCATCGGTGAAAAGCGTCTTCTGTCCCTTGATTTTGAATTTTCCTTCGAGGATATGGAAAACAACAGCATCGATTATCCCGAGCTGATATACGACGGACCATTCTCCGACGCGAAAAAATACGCTTACCACGCTATCGACGGGTTGGAAAGTATCAGCGCCGAACAGGCTGTAGAGCGTGCGGTTTCGACAGTCGGCCTGGAAAACGCCGTGCTGCTCGGCGAAACCGACGGAAAAACCGCGGTATATGAGATAGACGGCGTTACGGACGGATTGCAAACGCATGTTTCCGTTTCAAAAAAAGGCGGTATGATTATAGGTTATAACCGCAACAGAAGCATAGGCGGCGTAAATCTTACTCAGGAGGAAGCAAGCAGACTGGCTGTGGAAAAGGTAACAAAGCTGGGCTATGAGAATTTACAGGCCGTATGGTATAACAGCGAAAACGGCGTAGGCTTTGTCAATCTCGCTCCGGTGGAAAACGGCGTGACGTATTATACCGACCTTGTAAAAGTCAAGATTGCTCTTGACAACGGGGATATGCTCGGCGCGGAGGCGACCGGCTATTGCTCCGGTCACCACGATCGCGTTTTGAAACCGACTATTTCGGAAAAGACGGCGCGCGCGCTTGTAAGCCCCAGAATTTCAGTCGAAAAGGTTTCTCTCGCGGTGATACCCGACGGAGACAGCGAGCGCTTCTGCTACGAGGTTTACGGCAGCTATAAGGGACTGGATTATTTTATTTATCTCGACGCTCATACCGGCGCTCAGGCGGATGTGCTGCGCGTGATAGATTCAAACCAGGGCAGTATGATAATGTAATGCGATTACAGGAAAAGCGGACGTGTTTTCGTCCGCTTTTTTGTTTTACCAGCGGAATCGGATCAATAAGCATAAAAAGCGCACGTATGTTTTTAACTGGTAATATAACGCCGTTCCGGACAGCGAATTTTAAGTCATAAGTTCGCTTAAAATATATTGACTTATAAGCTTTTTGGCTGTATAATTTAACGGAGGATTTAAAGAAATGTACGATGTTCTGATAGTGGGCGGAGGGCCTGCGGGACTTACCGCCGCGATATATTTGTCGCGCGCCGGTCGCAAGACCGCGGTTATCGACCCGATCCCGGCAGGCGGGCAGGCAGGCATAATCAACGAAATCGCTAATTATCCCGGTTTTGTCAGTATTTCGGGATATGAGCTTATTGATAATATGATAAAGCAGGCAAAAGAGTTCGGGACGGAATTTATCCGGCGCGAAGCTGTCGAGATAAACGTTTCCGCCATGTCGGTTGCTTTGTCGGACGGAAGCAGGCTTGAAGCGCGCGCGATCGTTTATGCGGCGGGCTGCAAAGCCAAAAGCCTTGGTCTGAGCGGAGAAAAGGAACTTGCCGGCAGCGGCGTAAGCTATTGCGCAACCTGCGACGGGGGCTTTTATAAGGGCCGCGCGGTCGCAGTAGCGGGTTATGGCAAAAAGGCTGAGGAAGCGTGCGAGTATCTTAAAAACATAGCGTCAAAGGTTTATTTGATAAACCGCGGCGGACGTTCGGTCGAAGGCACTGAAAAAATCGACGGCTCGGTTACAAAGTTGGTCGGTCGTCCGCTTACCGCCGTCGAGGTCGCTCTCGACAGCGGAAATGTCGTTTCGTTGGAGACGTCTTGTTTGTTTGTGGAGGCCGGGTACGTGCCGGTAACGCACCTGCTTGCCGGAAAGGTGCGTATGGACGATCGCGGTTATATCTATACTGACGAAAATATGATGACCGACGTAAACGGCATATTTGCCGCGGGCGACGTCCGCGTCAAGAATCTGAGGCAGATAGTTACTGCGGCGGCTGACGGCGCCATAGCCGCTCAGGCCGCAGGCGCGTATTTAAGCGGAAAAAGGGAGTAAGCAGTTATGCCGTTTTTGGAATTTAAATGTAAAAAATGCGGTCATGAGTTCGAGGAGCTGACAAAACCGGGACAGTATCCGAAGTGTCCCGAATGCGGCGGAGAAACCGATCAGAAATACAGCGGTAAATGCTGGGTCAATTCCGTTAAAAAGGGCGGCTGCAGCGGAAACTGCGCTGCCTGCAAGGGTTGTAAATAAGGAGAATATTCAATGGAAATCAAGGACGCAATATACGGCCGGCGCAGCGTGAGAAAATTTCTTTCAAAGCCTGTTCCGCGTGAAAAGCTGGAGTCGGTGCTTAAAGCCGGGACTTACGCGCCTAGCGCAATGAACGATCAGCAGCGCCAGTTTATAGCGGTGACCGACCGCGGTGCGCTTGAGAGGCTTAACGAGGCCGTGGAAAGAGCCGCGGACGACGATACGCGTGCTCGTATCAAGGGCAGAAGCGAAAGCGGAGAATTCAGTTTTTTTTACCGCGCGCCCGCGCTCATTCTCGTATGTGATTCCGGGACGGCGCCCCGTCCGGCTGAGGACTGCGCCTGCGCGCTGGAGAATATGTTTTTAGCCGCGCTTGACGAGGGACTCGGCAGCTGCTGGATAAATCAGCTGACTGATTTATCCGTCCGGCCCGAAGTGCGCGAGGTTCTTATCGAACTCGGCATGAGGGAAAACTGCAAGGTGTACGGACTGTCTCTTATACACATCTCCGAGCCCACGAGACGGAGCTACATCT
>USBU01000018.1 GCA_900553005.1 uncultured Eubacteriales bacterium
CTCGTGGGCTCGGAGATGTGTATAAGAGACAGCCTCCAATAATGAAAAGAGTAACTCGTCCAGCGCCGACTGCGCGTTGCCGTTTTGGGCAAGTCTGGCCTTGGCGCGTCTCAGCGCGGGCATCACCCTTAAAACAACGTTATAATCGTACTCGGCCGATATATCTATTATTTCCTTAATTCCGTTTTTGAATTTAAGCCTGTCCCGCACGCCGGCGGAAGCCAGCATACAGTCGCTTAAGAGTAGCTCCAGAATATCGATAAACTCCGCCAGATCATCCTTAAACGCCATTATCCTGACCGAAAACCCGAGAATATTACGGCTGGTCTTCATATTCTTAAGCGTATCTAAAGCCAGCGAATACAGCTGCTGCCACTTATTTTCCGTCATTACGGCCTCAGCCAGTCCAAGCCGGCCTTGAGACAGCGCCGCGGCAAGATAAACTCTGCCGTCCTCGCCGTATCTCGATTTTAAATACCCTATGAGACTTTCGTCCGAAAACGAATCCATATCGACGCGCTTTACCCTGGACAGCACCGTAGGCAGCAGCGCGCGCGGATTCGCGCATTTTATGATTATAACGACTCCCGGCGGAGGCTCCTCCAACACCTTAAGCAGCTTGTTTTGAGATGCCTCGTTCATTGTTTCGCCTTTATCGAGGACATAAAACTTTTTATCCAGCTCGGTAGGCGTAAAATATACGGTATCGGTAAGCTCCTCCACGTCCGAAGAAAGCACCTTGTCTCCGTGCGGCAGCCGTATAACGTCGGCGGAAAACGGAGCGGGCGTTCCGTCCGGTTTAACCGCGCACTCCGACAAAAACAAAGTACACAGCGCGTCGGAGGTCTCCGAATCGGCGGATACCAGCAGATACGCGTGCGATATGCGATTTTCCGCCGCGTCGCGGTGCATGAGCGCGTAAGCGGCGCTGTTTTTAATGAGATCCGCTCTGTCCATATTCAGACTAAAATTCCTCTTTCTCTCATGACGGCAAGCATGCTGCGGAAAACCTCGTCCCTATCCTTTGAAGCGTCAACCGAAACGACGCGCCCGGGATTTTCCGCGGCGATGCGCTTGAAACCCTCGTAAACCCTGGAATGAAAGGATAAATCCTCCTTTTCAAGTCTGTCTCCGGAATCCGCGCCGCCCTTACGCTTGAAGCCGTCCTGAGGACTCAGATTCAAAAACACCGTAAGGTCTATACGAACGCCGCATTCCGCTATGCGGTTCAATGTCTCGCAGTCGCTTTTGTTAAGCCCGCGAGCATAGCATTGGTACGCGAGCGTCGAATCCGAATAACGGTCGCAGACCACCAGCCTGCCGGACCTAAGCGCGGGGATTATCAGCTGAGCGGTATGCTGAGCGCGGGCGGCCGCATACAAAAACAGCTCCGACAGCCCAGTCATTTCCGCATTTCCGGCGTCAAGGATAAGTCCCCGTATCTTTTCGGCTACGGGAACGCCGCCCGGTTCGCGCGTGAAAAGCGCGTCGATACCGTTTTCGGCGCAATACCTTTTAAGCCTTGAAACCGCCGTGGATTTACCCACTCCCTCGCAGCCCTCGATTGTAACGAACTTACCCCTCATAGACCTTGATCCTTTGTCCTATTTAAGAATATCCTTGAGCGCCGCCTTAAGCGCGGCAACCCTTTCCGCAGTATCGGACAGAGTTACGATGAAAACGCATAAGCCCTCAAAATACGTTTCGGGCATTATGTTTTTTTCCGTAAGCGCATAATAAAGCGCTTTGCCCGTCAGACCGTAACTGCCTGCATCCACGCAAATCCGCAGCGGATCGTCGGACGCAAGACATTTTACTTCGTTTTTAATTGCCCGGCATTCGGCGATCAGAGCATCGTACCCGGCGGAATTCCTTTTTTCGTATTCCACGGCGTTCTCCAATGACGCCAGCAAAAGATACGAAGGACTTGTCGTACCGATAAGCTCCATAGCGGCGTCATAGCCGGCAAAATAATCGGAATTATTGCAGACGCCGAACGCGCTTTGCGTCAGAGCGCGCAGCGTTTTATGAGCGCTGAGCGCGGCAAAGTCCGCAATTTTTTCGCCGCCCTCCGGAAATATATCCGGCCGCGAAGCGAAATGCGCGCCGTGAGCGCAGTCTGCAATCAGCAGCTTGCCCCGCTTATCGCAAACGCTTTTTATTCCTCTGAGGTCTGCGCATCTGCCGAAATAATCGGGCGAAGTGGCAAACGCCGCGACGGCGGAAGGATTTTCCGCAAACGCCCGCTCGTAATCCTCCGGCAGCGGAACGGCGGGAATACCGCACTTTTCATCCGTCGAAAAAACGATGAGCCTGCTTTTTGCAAGCCTGGCGCCCTCGAAGGCGCAGCGGTGGGTAAACTGAGGCGCAACGACGTCGCCGCCGACGCACAGAAAAGCGGCTTTTATCGGCATACTGGAGCCGCAGACGGAAAAACGAAGTTTGGCTGCGCCGTAGAATTCCGCGGCGTCCCGTTCGGCAGCCGACACCGCGCCGGCCGGAAACAAATTATCCTCATCATACTCCGTAACATCGCCGCGCAAAAGAGCTCCTTTATGTCCGGGGGTAGAAAAAAGCGCAAAATCTTTAAATTTCGCCGCGCGACGCTCTATGCCGGAGTCACGCAACCCGATCTCGTCATGATATACGTCTGAAGCAAAGGCGCCGAAGGCCGATTTTATATCGTTTTTCATCACCAATACTTCTCTAGAAAAAAGCGGACGAAGCGAAATGACTGCTTTAAGTCGCGGTACTGCTCCTTTTTGCCCTTTTCGCCTATTTTGACGCTGTTTTTATCAAGTACAATATAAAATTTACTGTCATAAACGCTTAATTCCTCCTCGGTAAGCGAGGGGTCGAGCTTGCGAACATCGAAAATATAGGGCGGATTATCCACGGCAAGCTTTTTAAGATTATCGACGCGGATACCGAATTTTTTACCGACCGAATTAGGATTGACCTTATCAGGCTCTCTGTCCGCCTCGCTGTAAACGTAATATTCCAGACCGTCGCGCATACCATCCGGCGCTCCGGCAAAAATCCCGTCAAGCACGTAATCGTCCATTTCAAGGAACCAATCGGCGTATCTGTGCATATCGGATTCGGTGACCACCAATATGTCCGCGGTAAAGCCCGCTGAGGTAAAAAGCTGCTGATAGTACTCGCCGACGGGCGTCTGATACTGAATATTAACTTCTCGGATCACGTCGTCGCCCTCGGAGCCTAGCTTGTCAAGAAAATCATCATCCAGCGCAGCGTTGTTATTGGAATAGCACGCAAAAAACACGTCTATACGCTCGAACTCGCGCGTGATATTGATTTGCATGAAAATCATATAAAAGACAAAAACAGACGCTAAAATAACGAGAACGTATTTAAGCCAATCGTACTCGAAATGCAAAGCTACTCGTTTTTTAGTTACCTTATTGTCCATATCGGCAGTTTTAAAACAATTATTTCTTAGGCTTCATTGTGGGAAACAGTATTACGTCGCGGATAGAAGCGCTGTCCGTAAGCAGCATAATCATACGGTCGATTCCTATACCCAGCCCGCCGGTGGGCGGCAGACCGTATTCAAGCGCCGTCACGAAATCGTCGTCCGTCATCTGAGCCTCGTCGTCGCCCTTATCGCGCAGGGCCGACTGGCGCTCGAAACGCTCTTTCTGATCGATGGGATCGTTAAGCTCGCTGTAGGCGTTGCCCATCTCACGCGCGTAAATAAAGAATTCAAACCGATAAGTAAGCCTTGGATCGTCGGCCTTGCGCTTGGAAAGCGGACTTTCCTCCACGGGATAATCGATTATAAACACAGGGCTTATAAGCTTTTCCTCCACTTTCTGATCGAACGTAGCGTAAACTATATTGCCCCAGGCGGTCTTTTTGTCGTCTATCTCGACGCCTGCCGCTTTGGCCGCCTCAAGCGCTTGCTCGGCGTTCATTTTATCGTAATCTATGCCGACATATTTTTTGACGGCCTCCAGCATGGTAAGGCGCGGCCAGGGAAAGGACATATCTATTTCCGTCCCCTGATAGGTTATTTTATCTCCCTTGCCGGCAGCCTTCAACGCGGCGGCGTAAATCTCCTCCGTAATATTCATCATGTCGTTGTAATCGGCGTAGGCCTCGTACAGCTCCATCATCGTAAACTCCGGATTATGCTTTATGTCCATGCCCTCGTTGCGGAACATCTTGCCTATTTCGTATACCTTGTCGAAGCCGCCTACTATCAGCCTTTTAAGATAAAGCTCAGGCGCGATACGCATATACATGTTAAGATCAAGAGTGTTGTGATGCGTAACAAACGGACGAGCGCTGGCGCCGCCCGCAATGGTATTGAGCACAGGAGTTTCCACCTCCACAAAGCCCTTGGAATCGAGAAGGTCGCGTATCGCCTTTATAATTTTAGAGCGCGCGATAAAATTATCCTTAACCTCGGGATTTGCAATCAGGTCGACATAGCGCTGACGGTATCTTAAGTCGCTGTCCTTAAGCCCGTGCCACTTTTCGGGCAGCGGCAGCAAAGATTTGCTTAAAAGCACCAGCTTGTCCGCCGCGACGGACACCTCGCCCTTGTGCGTCATAAACACAGAGCCTTCCACGCCGTAAATATCTCCGATATCGGATTTTTTCCAGTCCTCGTAGGCCTCGGCGCCGACGTTATCTATCTTGACGTAAATCTGTATTTGTCCTTCCGAATCCAATAAATGAGCAAAGCTCGCCTTACCCATGATACGCCTTGAAAGAACTCTGCCGGCAATAGCCACGCGCTTATTTTCGTAAGCGGAAAAATCCTTTGTTATATCCGTCGAACGCGCCGTGCGCTTGAAATTGGTCTGCCGGAAAGGATTGGCTCCCTCCTCGCAAAGAGTCTTAAGCTTTTCTCTGCGGATACGCACCTGCTCGCCGTATTCGGCCTCGTCTACAAGCTTTTCTTCGTTGTTATCCATAAAAAGTCCTCCGGGACTGCAGTACATTTGTATTTTAAAATTAAGCGTTAAAGCAGCTAGCTTACTTTATATCTACGATACGATAGGTTACGGTATTTCCCTTATGCTCGAAATCCACGTATTCGTCTCTTGCCGCGCCGAGAAAAGCCTTGCCGATAGGCGACTCGTTGCTTATTTTTTTCGGCTCGGAATTTGGATCGGATTCATAGACGCCCACTATCTGATAGGTGCGGAATTTGCCCGGCGCGTCATCGTCCGCGTCAACGTCCTCGACGGTAACGGTACTGCCTATTTCCACCTTTTCGTATGCGGATTTAAGCTCGTAAAGCTCACACTCCGACAGTACGCCCTCAAGTTCAACGATTCGCGCTTCAAGCTTGCCCTGCTCCGCCTTTGCGATATCGTACTCGGCATTTTCCGAAAGATCGCCGAATGCGCGGGCTTCCTGTATTTTATTGACGGCGTTTTTTCTGCCGTCGTTTTTAAGATACTTAAGCTCTTCCTCGAATTCTCTTTTCTTTTCCGCCGTAATAAATACTGACATTTTTCTTTTTACCTGCCTTATAATATTAAACGCGCGGGCCGCCTTTAAGTATGCCGCTACCCGCGTCCCCTTAACCGATACCTGAACGCCCGAAGCGTTTTTACCTTATTTAATTCGAGTGCCGCCCGAAAATTTACGTTTCTTTCGGACGGCGACAATATATTTTATTCCTCGTATAGTTATTATATACTTTTTTTACGCGGTTGTCAATTCATTTGCATTTATATGGACTTACGCGCTGTCGGCCGGCGCAATAAGCGGCTTTTTTACACTATTTCGCACATAAAAGCTTTAATGCGCGCGACGGCTTTTTTCAGATCGGACAGCTTGGTTGCATAGCTGCACCTTATAAAATCCCTGCCGCTTTCACCGAAAGCGGAGCCCGGCACAACCGCGACGCGCTTGGAAAACAGCAGTCTTTCGGCAAATTCGTCGCCGCTCATTCCCGTGCATTTAACGGACGGAAATACATAAAACGCGCCCTTGGGCTCAAAACAGTTTAAGCCCATTTTGTTCAGCTCCGAGCGAAGATAACGCCGGCGGATATCGTATGCGGAGCGCATTTCCTCCACCATACGGTAGCCGTCCTCGCGGCCGATACGCAAGGCGGCCTCTCCTCCGACCTGAGAAAACGTAGAGGCGCACATTATAGTGTATTGATGAATCTTATAAATCTGCGATACTATCTCGACGGGCGCGGCAAGATAACCCAGCCTCCAGCCGGTCATGGCAAAGGCTTTGGAAAAGCCGTTTATAAGCACGGTCCGCTCACGCATGCCTTCCACGGCCGCAACGGAATAGTGTCCGCGATTGCCGTAAGTAAGCTCGGCATAAATCTCGTCGGAAATAACCATAAGATCATGCTTTAATATCACGGGCGAAATGCGCAAAAGCTCCTCGCGCGTCATGATCGCTCCCGTCGGATTATTGGGATACGGCAGAATAATCGCCTTGGTCTTATCCGTCACTGCGGCCTCGATAAGCTCGGGCGTCAGCTTGAACTCCTGCTCCGCCGACGTATTAAGCGGTACCGGGACGCCGCCCGCAAGTCTGACGCTGGGCGCGTAACTCACGTAAGACGGCGACGGCACAAGTACCTCGTCGCCCTCGGACACCAGCGTGCGAAGCGACAGATCTATAGCCTCGCTTGCTCCGACAGTCACGATAATTTCGTTTTTCGGATCGTAACGCGCATCGAAACGCGAAGACAGATACAGCGCGATTTCTTCCCTTAGGGACAGCAGCCCCGCGTTTGAAGTATATTGAGTCCGTCCGGCCTGAATAGATTTTATCGCCGCGTCGCGTATCTCCCAAGGGGTAACGAAATCGGGCTCCCCCACGCCCAGTGAAACGCAGTCGTCAAGCTCGGAGGCGATGTCGAAAAACTTGCGTATGCCGCTTTGAGGCATTTCTGAAACGCGCTTATTTATTTTATCCGCGTAATTCATGGCTGAACGATAAGCCTGTTTCCGTCCGGCTTATCCAAAATAACTCCGTCCAGCTTATACTTTTTAAGTATAAAATGCGTGGCCGTCGACAGCACCTTGTCTATTACCGACAGCTTTTCACTGACGAACCGCGCCGCGTCCCTCAGCGTGCGCCCCTCTACGAAAACCGCCAGATCGTATGCGCCGCTCATAAGATAAACGCTTTTAACCTCGTCAAATTGATAAATATATTCGGCGATTTCGTCAAAACCCTTTTCCCTGACGGGCGCCACTTTGACCTCTATCAGCGCCTCCACATAATCGCGAGCGGTACGTTCGTCGTTGACTACCGCCGTGTATTTAACTATAACGCCGGTTTTTTCAAGCCGTTCCACTACCGAAGCTATCTCCGCCTCGTCCTTACCCAACATTTCGGCAATTTCCTTTACGGGCGTGCGCGCATCGTCCTTAAGTATTGCCAGAACGTCGTCTTTAAGCTTTCTCATAACCACCTCCGCGGCCGGATAGCGCCGACCTAAACGCAACAAGCCGATTTTTCAGCTCTTTTTCAGACTGTTAAGCACTCCGCCTGCCAGAATAAATTTACGCTGACGGTCTGAAAGAGGCATCTCGCAAATTATTTCTTTGCCGGCCGTGACGTCGGCGACAATTATATCTCCGCCGCGCTTTACCTGCTCCGCCGCGTCATTTATAATTAGCTCGTCTCCCATGCTCAGCGCGTCGTAATCCTTCTCCGACTTAAACGTAAGGGGAAGAATCCCGCTGTTTATAAGATTATCGCGGTGAATGCGCGCAAACGACTTGGCGATTACTCCCCTTACTCCCAGATAAAGCGGTACAAGAGCGGCGTGCTCGCGCGAGGAGCCCTGACCGTAATTTGAACCAGCCACAATAAATCCTCCGCCCCATTCCTCGGCGCGGGCCGCAAAACCGGGATCGGCAGGCTCCATGCAATGCTTTGACAAGTACGGAATATTGGACCGATACGGCAGCAGCTTGGAATTTGACGGCATGATATGGTCGGTCGTGATATTATCCTCGGCCTTTATAAGCACCCGGCCGGAAACCGTTTCGCCCAAAGCGACATTTAGCGGAAATGGCTTGATATTGGGACCGCGCGACACAACGACGTCGGGGAAATCCTTTGGATCAAGGATCAGATTATCATTAACTTCAAATTTGTCGGGCATATTTATCTCAGGGCAGAATTCCTTTGACGGATCGGTAAAATATCCGTTAAGAGCGGTATATGCCGCCGTCTCCGGAGACGCCAGATAAACGCTTGCGGAGGCCGTTCCGCTGCGAGCGTAAAAATTACGGTTAAACGTCCTGACAGACACAGCGTCGTTTTTAGGCGACTGTCCCATGCCTATGCACGGACCGCAAGCGCATTCCAATATACGCGCGCCGGCGTTGATCATATCCGCGAGAGCGCCGTTTTCGGCAAGCATAGCAAGGACCTGCCTGGAGCCGGGACTGACGGTAAGACTAACTTCGGGATTGACGCGTTTGCCCTTAAGTATCGCGGCAACCTTCATCATGTCGCGGTAAGACGAATTGGTGCAGCTGCCGATACATACCTGATCTACCTTGACGGACGAAAGCTCCGACACTTTTTTCACATTGTCGGGCGAATGCGGACAGGCGGCAAGCGGCTGTAAAGCGTTTAAATCTATTACGATCTCTTCGTCGTAATCGGAATCCTCGTCGGCGGCAAGCGGAATAAAATCGTTCTCTCTGCCCTCTGCGCGCAAAAACGCTTTCGTCTGCCCGTCAGACGGGAAAATCGAAGCGGTAGCGCCCAGCTCCGCTCCCATATTCGTGATAGTAGCGCGCTCCGGCACAGTCAGCGAGGCAACGCCCTCCCCGCAATATTCCATGACCTTGCCGACGCCGCCCTTGACGGTAAGCCGCCTGAGAACCTCCAGAATTATATCCTTTGCCGTGACGTTGGGCTTTAATTTTCCCTTAAGCTCTATTTTAACGACCTTGGGCATGGTAAGATAAAGCGCGCCGCCGCCCATGGCCACTGCAACGTCCAATCCGCCCGCGCCGATCGCAAGCATACCTATGCCGCCGGCCGTAGGCGTATGACTGTCCGAGCCTATAAGCGTCTGCCCCGGGATACCGAAGCGCTCGATATTTATCTGGTGACAGATACCGTTGCCGGGCTTGGAAACGTATATCCCGTGCTTGAGCGCTACGGACTGTATATAAGCGTGATCGTCCGCGTTTTCAAAGCCCGACTGTATGGTATTATGGTCTATGTAAGCGACCGAGCGGTAAGTTTTCACCTTGTCGACGCCAAGCGCTTCAAACTGAAGATACGCCATAGTGCCCGTTGAATCCTGCGTAAGCGTCTGGTCGATACGAATAGCTATTTCCTCGCCCGCAGTCATACTGCCGGAAACAAGATGATTGCCTATAATTTTTCTGGTTAAGTTCATAACGCCTCCGTCGCAATTCATTACGCTGAATTGTTTTCCTATTATTTTATATTTTTTGACGCGGGTTGTCAACCGTAGCGGCCACGGCAAAAAGGCTTTTTTTGCAAATCGCGGGCTTTTTTCTTGCAAAAAGTCGAAATTTGCGTTATAATCGCGACATGAAACTTTGGATAAGAACGATGAACGGCGACAGAACGATGAATTCCGCAACCGTTGAAACCGGAGAACAGCTTACCGCGTCCGCTTTGACCTCAATACTGCGCGAGACGCTGCTGCCGATGGATATTCCCACGCCGTCGGTGCTGGAAACGCATGTGAAACATCTGAAAAATTTTAACGTAGCGCGCTTTAAACCGGCGGACTTTGTCGAACCGGTTGATTTTGACGCGCTTTCGATAGAGCTTATACGCGGCGACGGCGAAAAACGTCCGCACAGACGCAATCCGTTGGACGAAGCTTAAAGGACGCGGATTACAGTAAATATCGGAAAAGGAGTATTCCGCGCTCAAATCCAGCCCGCATAAACAATCCGTAAAAAAAGCCGAGCATAAACCCGAACGACTGAACCGCTACGATACCGTCATAACGCTGACGGGGACGCAAGGCGGTTTCAGCTCATACTATAAAAATAAAAAAACGCAGAACAATCAAACTGCGTTTTTATTTTATTGATTGCCGAGGTATTACCGGCTAACGGAAACGGGGCGGTAAAGCGGCTTGGGCGTGCGGTTTTCCCTGTCGGTTATATACCCGTAGGAAGCGCTTTCCATGACTGCCGCGCAATAAATAATCAGCGGAGCCGCAACAAGAACGGCTACAAAAACCGAAAAAGCCGTAAAAACAACAAATACAAGCGCGCAGCAGACAATCGCTATCGCAAGATAAGAGCAAAATTGCCCGGATATGTTTTTAACCGTAAAAATCTTTTTCATGGACAGCTTGAGCGGAGACGTCAGTTTGACCAACAGCAGATTTACCAGCGTACTGACAAAAAGATAAACTATAATAAACGCAAACGCCGAAACCGGCCGGATAAACAAAAGCCAAATAAAACCTGCCGCAAGCGCGGTATCGGCGACCATACGCACCGCGGCGGAAAGCAGAGTCGGCAGCGGTCCGCTTACGCGGTTGGCGCTTTCGTCCTTTATGTACGCGACGGTCAGCGCTTTGGCAGCCTGAACCGACAGCACTATCGATATTATCATAACGACAAGCGTCTCCACGATTTCCTTAGAGGCCGCGGAAGCCTTGTCGCCCAAAATAACAAGAATCTTTTCCCAAAGTTCGGGCACATCCGAAATTCTTGCAACGGTAAACTCGCCGGCAAAGGCCTCTACCTCCGAAACTATCGCCTCGCTCACCGAGCCCGCGGCGTCGGCAAGTATTCCGATCGCGCAGGAGAGAAACGAATACAGCGCTATAATAAGCCCCAGATACACCATGCCCATCACGACAAGCAGATAGCGTCTGTTTACGTAAAGGCTTTTGACGGAATATTCCAGCATTTCTTTCTCTCCTTTCCGAAAGAAAATTAAAAATTTAAAGGAGCGGGGCTATAAACGACAGCACAAGCTCGCTGAGCTTGGTAAAAAACGAGCGGTTCTTCCACTGCTCATAAGTGATCTCCTCGGACTCCTCAAGCGCTTCGAGAAAATCGTCGCGCATTTTTTCCACGTCGGTATTGCCCACCAGCAACGCTCCGCATTCAAAATGCAGCAACATGCTGCGGTAATCGCAGTTTACTGTGCCTATAAAACCGTATTTATCATCGACGATAACGTTTTTTGCATGATTAAAGCCGGGCGTATATTCGTATATTTTGCCGCCGGCCTTAAGAATTTCGCCGTAATGGCCGCGCGTCATGGCAAAAATAAGCTTTTTGTCCGGTATATGCGGAACGAGAATCCTGACGTCCACTCCGCTCTTTGCCGCAAGCTGAATCATATTGATAAACGAATTGTCTATTATGAAATACGGCGTAGAAATATAAAGATACTTTTCGGCGGAAACGATAAGCGACTCAAAAAGATGATATGCCGGATCCAAAGCATTGGTCGGACCGTCGCCGAACGGCATGACGTAACCGTCGCCGTCAAACGACTCGTCGGGTGAAAAATCGGCTATTTCGATAAGCTCTCCCGACGACATATACCAGATTTCCGCAAATAAAAGCTCCAGCGAATATACCGCGTCGCCCGTAAACCGCATGGCCGTATCGCGCCAGCGACCGAATCGAATCTTTCTTCCGGTGTACTCGTCGGCAAGATTGTCGCCGCCCATATAACCCACTTTACCGTCGATCACGACTATCTTGCGGTGATCGCGGTAATTTATCCTGGGATTGATAACAAGCCCCATAGGTTCGTAAACGCACAGCTCCAGATTTTCAATATTTGCAATACGCTTTTTCGTCCTGCGCTTAAGCTCTTTTTTAGAGCCTATATCGTCGTAAACAAACTTAATTTTTACGCCCTGACGGCCTTTGCGCTCCAGCGCGTCGATCACCTCGTCCAAAACAAGCCCGTCGGATATAATAAAAAATTCGATATAAATATATTTTTCGGCAGCTTCTATATCCTCTAACATACGCTTATGCTTAAGCGCAATATCGGAAAAGTATTCGGTATGAGTATGTCGGTACGCATTGAAATATGAATTATTGTTTACTGACCTAACAAGCATGGCTCCGCGCGTATCCGCGGCTTCGAGCTCGCAAAGATAATCGTTTTCGACTATCTTTGTCTGAAGATAATCGTTGACGACCTTGGCCTTACGCTTAGGAATACGGCGTCCGCCGCCGAAAAGCAAGTAAAACACCGTTCCCGCAAACGGCATAGCCAGGATAAATATGGTCCACGAAAGCTTATAACTGGAATTTATATCGCGTTTATACAGCCCCAAAACAACGAATATCCCGATAATCCCCGTTATCAGACGAACGTACCAGAGATTGTATATTCCGAAAAACAGCACGTAATAAAACAAAAGCTGCACCGCAAGAATAATCACGGAAATAATAGCCGCAATAATAGTCTTTATAACGGCAGCCACAAGATGCGATTGTCTTTTTCCTACTATTTTCATTTGTTTATCCCTGTGTTAGTGTTTTTGATTGCAGCCGTTTTTACGCAGAATTTATATATTTATATTAAATCCTTTGCAGCAAATCCGACAGGTCCGACAGCCTTTTTACCTCAAAATCAGGGCGCAAATCGCCGTACCTGTCTCTTATACACATCT